>NZ_JAIGQA010000001.1:0-203574 GCF_019733245.1 Streptomyces sp. WAC04114 | reverse complement strand
CACCGAAGGAGCCCGCCCCGGCCCCTGCCGAGACACCGGCGAAGTCCGCCCGCCCGGCCTGGTCCTCCTACGCCCTGGTCGGCGTGGGAGCACTCGCGCTGTTCCTGGTGACGGCCCTCTCCCCGAGCGAACTCCTCGGCCACTTCACGGTGTTCGTCCTGGCGATCGTGATCGGCTTCTACGTCATCGGCAATGTGCACCACGCGCTGCACACCCCGCTGATGTCGGTCACCAACGCCATCTCCGGCATCGTCGTGGTCGGCGCGCTGCTGCAGATCGGGCACGGGGACACCGCCGTCACCGTGCTGTCGTTCGCCGCGATCCTGCTGGCGAGCATCAACATCTTCGGCGGATTCGCCGTGACCCGCCGCATGCTCGGCATGTTCTCGAAGGGCTGATCAGGGATGACCACAGACACGGCCGCCCAGGCCGCCTACGTCGTCGCGGCGCTGCTGTTCATCCTCAGCCTCGCCGGCCTCTCCCAGCACAAGACGTCCCGGTCGGGAGTCGTCTGGGGCATCGCGGGCATGGCCGTCGCCCTGGCCGCCACGGTCGGGCTCGCCTCCCGCAGCATCACCGCGAGCGGCCTCGTGCTGATCGTCGTCGCCACGGCCCTCGGCGCGGGCATCGGCCTGTGGCGGGCCCGGGTGGTGGAGATGACCGGCATGCCGGAGCTGATCGCCATCATGCACAGTCTGGTGGGCCTGGCCGCCACGTTCGTCGGCTGGAACGGCTACCTCGACGTCGACGCCGAACTCTCGGGCTCGTTGCTGGGCATCCATCACGCCGAGGTGTTCATCGGGGTGTTCATCGGAGCCGTCACCTTCACGGGCTCCGTCGTCGCCTACCTGAAGCTGTCGGCGCGCATCAACTCCCGTCCGCTCACGCTGCCGGGCAAGCACATCCTCAACATCGGCGCGCTCGTGGCCTTCGTGGGGCTCACGGTGGCGTTCGTCGTACGTCCCGGCATGGGACTGCTCATCGCGGTCACCGTGATCGCGCTCGCCCTCGGCGCCCACCTGGTCGCCTCCATCGGCGGCGGTGACATGCCGGTGGTCGTCTCCATGCTCAACAGCTACTCCGGCTGGGCCGCGGCGGCTTCGGGCTTCCTGCTCGCCAACAACCTGCTCATCGTCACCGGCGCGCTGGTCGGCTCCTCCGGTGCCTACCTGTCGTACATCATGTGCAAGGCGATGAACCGCTCCTTCATCTCGGTGATCGCGGGCGGCTTCGGAACCCCGGCGGCCGCCGCCGACGACGAGGAGCACGGGGAGCACCGGGAGATCAACGCAGAGGAGACCGCGGAACTCCTCGGCAACGCCACCTCGGTCATCATCACGCCGGGTTACGGCATGGCGGTCGCCCAGGCGCAGTACCCGGTCGCCGAGCTGGCGCGCAAGCTGCGCGACCGGGGCGTGGAGGTGCGCTTCGGCATCCACCCCGTCGCGGGCCGGCTGCCCGGGCACATGAACGTGCTGCTCGCCGAGGCCAACGTGCCCTACGACATCGTCCTGGAGATGGACGAGATCAACGACGACTTCGCCGCCACCTCGGTCGTCCTGGTCATCGGCGCCAACGACACGGTCAACCCGGCCGCGACCGACAACCCCTCCAGCCCCATCGCCGGGATGCCGGTCCTGCACGTGTGGGAGGCGGCCAACGTGATCGTCTTCAAGCGCTCCATGGCCGCCGGCTACGCGGGCGTGCAGAACCCGCTGTTCTTCCGCGAGAACACCCAGATGCTGTTCGGCGACGCCAGGCAGCGCGTGGAGGACATCCTGCGCGGCCTGGACTCCCTGGACGCACCGGTCCGGGAGATGGCCGGCACGACCCGCTGAGCGCGCGGTGCCCCGCCGGAGAAGAACCGGCGGGGCACCGCTGTGCCCGCGCCGGCGCAGGTGGTGAGGGTGCGGTCGGCGAGGTACCGGCGTTGACTGGTGGGGAGGCACCTCGGGCACGCCTGGCACGCACAAGACGACGCAGCCATGCTGCGCCCCGTCCATGTTGCGGAGTCGACCATGACCCATCAGCTGCGGATGCGCGTGTGCGCGGCGCTCACCACCGCGTTGCTGACCGTTTCCGGCGGCTACGCGTACGGGATCGGCGACGAGGCGTCCCGCACCCTCCCGGCCACCGAACCGAACGACGAAGTCACCCAGGACATCGAGTCGGCCGTGCAGGGCGTCGACGCGTTCTGGCGCGAGCACTGGTCGGACTTCTTCACGGGGGTCTACGTCCCGCCCACAGTCCTGGGACCTTACGACGGCGCTTCGCCGAATGCCCCCACCTGCGGCGGGGAGCCGCTGGTCGACGACAACGCCGTCTACTGCCCGCCGACCGAGGACTATCTCGCCTGGGACATGGACCTCATGCGCAGCGGCTACCGGTTCGGAGACGGGTTCGTGTACCTGGTCGTCGCGCACGAGTGGGGTCACGCGATACAGAACCGTCTCGACGTCCGGCTGCGGACGATCGACAGTGAATTGCAGGCGGACTGCCTGGCCGGCGCGGAACTCGAGGGTGCCGCCCGGGACGGAACGATCGTCTTCGAGGCCGGGGACCTCGACGAGTTGCGTACGGCCCTCGTCCTCGTCGCCGATGAGACCCCCTGGACGAACGTCGGAGATCACGGAAACGCCACCGAACGCGTTGACGCCTTCACCATGGGGCAACAGCAGGGGGTCGAGGCATGTCTGCCGTCCGCGGTCGCGGACGACGCGGAGTCATGACGAACGCGGGAGGCCGGCCCGACGCGATGTCGGGCCGGCCTCCCGCGGTGCCGTCGGGTCAGTCCGTGCCGGACTCCATCGCGGCCCGGTCCAGCCAGGCGTCCTCCTCCGAGACCGCGCCCCGGGAGGCGATGGCCTCGGCGCCGCCCTGCGGCAGCTCCGGCATGGTGCCGATGAGCCCGGTCGCGGCCGCCTGGGAGGCGCCGATGGTGGGGCTGCCGGTGCCGATCAGGCCGATGCCGGCGTACTGCTCCAGCTTGGCGCGGGAGTCGGCGATGTCGAGGTTGCGCATGGTGAGCTGGCCGATCCGGTCCACCGGGCCGAACGCGGAGTCCTCGGTGCGCTCCATGGACAGCTTGTCCGGGTGGTAGCTGAACGCCGGGCCCGTGGTGTCGAGGATCGAGTAGTCCTCACCGCGCCGCAGCCGCAGCGTCACCTCGCCGGTGACGGCCGCGCCGACCCAGCGCTGGAGCGACTCACGGATCATCAGCGCCTGCGGGTCCAGCCAGCGGCCCTCGTACATCAGCCGGCCCAGGCGCCGGCCCTCGGAGTGGTACTGGGCGAGGGTGTCCTCGTTGTGGATCGCGTTGACGAGGCGCTCGTAGGCGGCGTGCAGCAGGGCCATGCCCGGGGCCTCGTAGATGCCGCGGCTCTTGGCCTCGATGATCCGGTTCTCGATCTGGTCGGACATGCCCAGGCCGTGCCGGCCGCCGATGGCGTTGGCCTCCATGACCAGGTCGACGGGGGAGGCGAACTCCTTGCCGTTGATCGACACCGGACGGCCCTCGGCGAAGCCGATCGTCACGTCCTCGGCGGCGATCTCGACCGACGGGTCCCAGAACCGGACGCCCATGATCGGCTCGACGGTCTCGACGCCGGTGTCCAGGTGCTCCAGGGTCTTGGCCTCGTGCGTGGCACCCCAGATGTTGGCGTCCGTGGAGTACGCCTTCTCCGTGCTGTCCCGGTAGGGCAGCCCGTGCGCGAGCAGCCACTCGGACATCTCCTTGCGGCCGCCGAGCTCCGTCACGAAGGCCGCGTCCAGCCAGGGCTTGTAGATGCGCAGGTGCGGGTTGGCGAGCAGGCCGTAGCGGTAGAAACGCTCGATGTCGTTGCCCTTGAAGGTCGAGCCGTCGCCCCAGATCTGGACGTCGTCCTCCAGCATGGCCCGCACCAGGAGCGTGCCGGTGACGGCGCGGCCGAGCGGGGTGGTGTTGAAGTAGGCCCGCCCGCCCGAGCGGATGTGGAACGCGCCGCAGGTCAGTGCGGCCAGGCCCTCCTCGACGAGCGCCGCACGGCAGTCGACCAGACGCGCGATCTCGGCCCCGTACGTCTTGGCGCGGCCGGGCACCGAGGCGATGTCGGGCTCGTCGTACTGGCCGATGTCGGCGGTGTAGGTGCACGGGACGGCGCCCTTGTCGCGCATCCACGCGACCGCGACGGAGGTGTCGAGACCGCCCGAGAAGGCGATGCCGACGCGTTCGCCGGCGGGCAGGGAGGTGAGGACCTTGGACATAGAAAGAGTATGTATCACTTTGCATAGTCATGCAAGCCGGGTATGCGGAATCGTCGCCCAGGCCGATACCGCATACGCTTCAGGAACCCGCTGTCCCGGAACTGCCGAGCGCCCCGAGGATCCGCTCGGCCGCCAGCGTGGGCGTCAACTCGCCTTCCCTGACCCGCTGTTCGAGTTCCGGCGCGAGAGCCCGTACCGCCGGGTCCGCCTGCAGGCGGCCGAGGAGTTCGTCGCGGACCATGGTCCAGGTCCAGTCGACCTGCTGGTCGCGGCGCTTCGCGGTGAGGCGGCCGGTGGAGTCCAGCAGGGTGCGGTGCTGCTCCAGGCGCTCCCACAGCGTGTCCAGACCGGTCGACTCGCGGGCGCTGCAATGCAGCACCGGCGGCGTCCAGAACGCGTCCTTGCCGTGCATCAGGCGCAGCGCGCCCGCCAGTTCCCGCGCGGCGGCCCGGGCGTCGCGCTCGTGCGGCCCGTCCGCCTTGTTGACGGCGATCACGTCGGCCAGCTCCAGCACACCCTTCTTGATGCCCTGGAGCTGGTCGCCGGTGCGGGCGAGGGTGAGCAGCAGGAACGTGTCGACCATGTTGGCGACGGCGGTCTCGGACTGGCCGACACCGACCGTCTCCACCAGGATCACGTCGTAGCCGGCGGCCTCCATCACCACGATCGACTCGCGGGTGGCCTTCGCGACCCCGCCCAGCGTGCCCGC
The DNA here is from genome assembly GCF_019733245.1 of Streptomyces sp. WAC04114. NCBI lineage: Bacteria > Bacillati > Actinomycetota > Actinomycetes > Kitasatosporales > Streptomycetaceae > Streptomyces > Streptomyces sp. WAC04114. Next base: position 198,623 of record NZ_JAIGQA010000001.1, on the reverse strand, counting down.
CGTGGGGGAGGGGCGCACGAACGCCGCCGGGTCCACGGCCAGCCGCTCCATCCGGGTCTTGTCACCCAGGATCGAGCCGCCCGTACGGCTGGAGGACGGGTCGACGGCCAGCACCGCCACCCGGTGTCCGAGCGAGGTCAGCAGCGTGCCGAACGCGTCGATGAACGTCGACTTGCCCACGCCCGGCACTCCGCTGACGCCGATCCGCCGGGCCCGGCCGCTGTGCGGCAGCAGCGCGGTCAGCAGTTCCTGGGCCAGCGCCCGGTGCTGCGGCCGGGTCGACTCGACGAGTGTGATGGCGCGGGCGATGATCGCCCGCTTCCCGTCGAGCACGCCCTTCACATACGCGTCGACATCGATCACAGCTCGTGCCCGAGACCGTCCGACAGCCGCTGCACCAGGTCGTACGCCGCGTCCGGGATCACCGTCCCGGGCGGGAAGACGGCCGCCGCGCCCATCTCCAGCAACGTCGGCACGTCCTGCGGCGGGATCACCCCGCCGACCACGATCATGATGTCCTCGCGGCCCTCCTCGGCCAGCGCCTCGCGCAGCGCCGGCACCAGGGTGAGGTGGCCGGCCGCCAGCGACGAGACGCCGACGATGTGCACGTCCGCCTCGACGGCCTGCCGGGCCACCTCGGCGGGCGTCTGGAACAGCGGGCCGACGTCCACGTCGAAACCGAGGTCGGCGAAGGCCGTGGCGATCACCTTCTGGCCGCGGTCGTGACCGTCCTGGCCCATCTTCGCGACCAGGATGCGCGGGCGGCGGCCCTCGGCCTCCTCGAAGGCGGAGACCAGGGTGCGGGTGCGGTCCACGCTCGGGGACTCTCCGGTTTCGTTGCGGTACACGCCCGAGATCGTACGGATCTGCCCCGCGTGCCGGCCGTACACCTTCTCCAGGGCGTCGGAGATCTCCCCGACGGTGGCCTTCGCGCGGGCCGCGTGCACCGCCAGCTCCAGCAGGTTGCCCTCGCCGCCGGCGGCCCGGGTCAGCGCGTCCAGGGCGTCCTGGCAGGCCCGCTCGTCCCGCTCCGCGCGCAGCCGCCGCAGCTTCTCGATCTGCTGCGCCCGCACGGAGGAGTTGTCGACCTTCAGGACGTCGATCTGCTCGTCGGACTCCACCCGGTACTTGTTGACGCCGATGACCGGCTGACGGCCCGAGTCGATCCGGGCCTGCGTACGGGCCGCGGCCTCCTCGATGCGCAGCTTCGGGATGCCCGCGTCGATGGCCTTGGCCATACCGCCCGCGGCCTCGACCTCCTCGATGTGCTGCCAGGCCCGCCGCGCCAGGTCGTACGTCAGCTTCTCCACGTACGCGCTGCCGCCCCACGGGTCGATCACCCGGGTCGTGCCGGACTCCTGCTGGAGCAGCAGCTGCGTGTTGCGGGCGATGCGCGCCGAGAAGTCGGTCGGCAGCGCGAGCGCCTCGTCGAGGGCGTTGGTGTGCAGCGACTGCGTGTGCCCCTGCGTCGCCGCCATGGCCTCGACACAGGTGCGCGTCACGTTGTTGAAGACGTCCTGCGCGGTCAGCGACCACCCCGAGGTCTGCGAATGGGTGCGCAGGGAGAGGGACTTGGCGTTCTGCGGATCGAACTGCTTCACGAGCTTCGCCCACAGCAGGCGCGCCGCCCGCAGCTTGGCGACCTCCATGAAGAAGTTCATGCCGATCGCCCAGAAGAACGACAGCCGCGGCGCGAACGCGTCCACGTCCAGGCCGGCCTCACGCCCCGCCCGGATGTACTCCACCCCGTCCGCGAGCGTGTACGCCAGCTCCAGGTCGGCCGTCGCACCCGCTTCCTGGATGTGGTACCCGGAGATGGAGATGGAGTTGTAGCGCGGCATCCGCTGCGAGGTGTAGGCGAAGATGTCGGAGATGATCCGCATCGACGGCTTCGGCGGATAGATGTAGGTGTTGCGGACCATGAACTCCTTCAGAATGTCGTTCTGAATGGTTCCGGCCAGCTTCTCGGGCGGGACGCCCTGCTCCTCGGCGGCCACGATGTACAGCGCCAGCACCGGCAGCACGGCACCGTTCATCGTCATCGAGACGGTCATCTTGTCCAGCGGGATGCCGTCGAACAGCTGCCGCATGTCGTAGATGGAGTCGATGGCCACGCCCGCCATGCCGACGTCGCCCGTCACGCGCGGGTGGTCGCTGTCGTAGCCGCGGTGCGTCGGCAGGTCGAAGGCGACCGACAGGCCCTTCTGGCCGGCCGCGAGGTTGCGCCGGTAGAAGGCGTTGGACTCCTCGGCCGTCGAGAAGCCGGCGTACTGGCGGATCGTCCAGGGCTGGTTGACGTACATCGTCGGGTACGGGCCGCGCAGGTACGGCGCCGCTCCCGGGTACGTGTCCAGGAAGTCCAGGCCCTCCAGGTCACGCCCCGTGTAGAGCGGCTTGACGGCGATGCCCTCCGGGGTCTCCCAGAGCAGGTCGTCCCCGCCGGAGGCGTTCTTGACCGCCGCACGCCAGTCGTCGGCGCCGCCGTCGGGGGCCGGCGTGCCCAGCTCGATCCCGGAGAAGTCGGGGATTGCCATCAGGACACAACTCCCATGCGGTCGAGGGTGGCGGACAGCACGGCGACGGCGTCACAGCCCGCGAACACGTACGCGTCGACACCGGGGTACTCCCCGGGACGGCCCGCGAGGAACACATGCCGGGCACCGGCGGCCTTCAGCTCCCGGACGGCGGCCTCGGCCTGCTCCGCGTACAGCGCGTCGCTGGAGCACAGCACGGCCTCCGTCGCACCGCTCTCCTCGAAGGTGCCGTCCGTGACCGGCTCGATGCCGCCGGCCTGGAAGAGGTTCGAGGCGAAGGTGAGACGTGCCGTGTGGGCCGCGGCCGGGCCCAGCGCGGCGAGGAAGATCCGCGGCCGGGTGCCGGTCGCCGCGAGGTGGGCGTCGGAGCGGGCGCGCAGCGCCTCGTACGCCTCGTCACGCCGGACCCGCGGCAGGCCACCAGAACGCGGCGCGGGAGCCGGCTCGCGGACGACCGGCTTCTCGTTGAGGTGGGGGAATTCGCTGACACCGGTGATGGGTTCGCGCCGCTTGGCGAGCTTGCCGGTGCGGGCTTCCCACGTATTGGCGAGGTCCTGGCCGAGGTGTCCCGAACGCAGGGCTGCCGCCTGGCCGCCGACGCGCTCAATCCACTGGAAGAACTCCCATCCCGCGTGGGCGAGTTCGTCGGTGAGCCGCTCCACGTACCAGGAGCCGCCCGCCGGGTCGATCACCCGGGCCAGGTGCGACTCCTCGATGAGGATCGTGGAGGTGTTGCGGGCGATGCGGCGCGCGAACGCGTCCGGCAGGCCGAGGGCGTGGTCGAAGGGCAGCACGGTGACCGCGTCGGCCCCGCCCGCACCCGCGGCCAGCGTGGCGATCGTCGAGCGCAACATGTTCACCCAAGGGTCGCGGCGCGTCATCATCACCGGCGACGTCACGACGTGCTGGAGCTGCGCGCCCGCCCGGGGCGCTCCGCAGACCTCGGCCACCCGGGCCCACAGCCGGCGCGCGGCCCGCAGCTTGGCGATCGTCAGGAACTGGTCGGCGGTCGCCGCGTACCGGAACTCCAGCTGAGCGCAGGCCTGGTCGACGTCCAGTCCGGCGCCGGCCAGCTCCCGCAGGTACGCCACACCGGTGGCCAGCGAGCAGCCGAGCTCCTGGGCGGCCGAACCACCGGCCTCGTGGTACGGCAGCGCGTCCACGGTCAGCGCCCGCAGCCCCGGGTACTCCCCGGCGCACAGCCGGGCGAGCTCCGCCGCCGGCGCGGTGTCGCACCGCTCACCGGTACGGGCCTCGTGCCCGAGCGGATCCGCGCCCAGATTGCCGCGCGCCGCGTCCCGGGCGACACCCCGCTCCTCGTACACCCGCAGCAACTCCCGCGCGGCGGGCTCGGCGTCGCGCCCCGCGTCGAGGACGACGGGGGCCAGGTCGAGGTACACGCCGTCGAGGACCCGGCCGAGGTCCGGCACGGCGATGCCGCCGTCCCCGACCGTCAGCCAGAGGGAGGTGACACCGTTCTCCAGGTCCCCGAGCACCGCGTCACGGTCGGCCACCGTGTGCCGTTGCCGTACGTCCCAGCCGCCGACCGTGTTCCCCTCGGCGCGGCCACTGCGCACAAAGGGGGCGAACCCGGGCAGGCCGGGCTCGGGCGCGGAGTCGTGGGCGGTGTAGAGGGGGCGGGTGCGCAACCCGTCCTCCAGCGCGGTGGACAGGGCTTCCTCGGCCGCGGCCCCCTCGACGTCTTTGCCCGATTTGCGCAGGACACCCGCCACAAGGCGCTGCCACTGCTCATGAGGCACGTCAGGGAACTCGCCGGCCAGCTCAAGCCCGTCGTCAGGCAGGACCGTCATGCCCGGATGTTAGGCCACGTTAACGAACGAACAGCAGAGGGAACGGCTGTGACCTTGCCCTCGCCGGGAATGTGGCCCCGATCTCCCTCTGCCGCTCTTGAGCCGGAGCTGGTCGAGCACTGGTGAGGCCGGGCCGGCGGTCGCTGCCCACCGTCCTGGGACGGCTTTCGAACGAACCGGCGCATTTCCGTGTCATTCCGGGATGCCGATCAGATGAAAAGTGAGCGGGTGCCCGGTGTCAACCCCCGGGCGTCCCCCGACCGCGTACTGTGCGTGCCTGATCGGCATCCCCGGGCCCAATGGTCCGCATGAGCAACAAGAGAGGCGTCGATCCCCTGCCCGACAGGCGACTATCCCGATACGCTGAATTGGGTGCGCCTTGTCGAGCGGGCAGCTACGGGGGGTGAGAAGGCGTTGCTTGTCAGCCGATCTTTGACTGCGGTGGTACGCGTGTGGTGCATGATGAACCACTCGCGCTGCCACGCCCCTGACGAACCTCATGGTTCCCAGACCCACGCCGCGCGACGGAACCCGATATCAGGGCGGACGGAGCAATGGCATTGGGACTGAGTCGGTTACGAGGCAGAACCAGCGCCGGCCTGCCGCGCGTCGTCGTGGGCGCGTGTGTCGCTCTGACCGGTGGTGCGGTCCTCGGGTTGCTGACCCACCCGAAGAACCTTTCGCACGCGGCCGGATATCAGTACGCCGCAGGACTGCTTCTGGCGATCGGACTCTACGGCAGCACGCACGACATCGACTTCGCCGAAGTAAAACGCTCTTTCCGGGTGGTCCTGGTCGCCGTCACCGTCGGCGTCCTCGTCAAGGCCTCCCTCATCGCCACCGTCATGGTGCTGGCCTTCGACCGGCCGGAATACCTCGTCCTGGGCATCGCCGTGGCACAGATCGACCCTCTGTCGGTGGCCGCCACGCAGAAGAGTGACCGGGTGTCACCGCGGGCCAAGGCGATCCTGTCGGTCTGGGCCGCCTTCGACGACCCCATGACGGTCCTGCTCACGCTCTACTTCTCCGCCCTCGCCGTCCGGTACGGCGCCGGGCCGGCCGGTGACGGCTCGGTCGTCGCGGACACCGCCACGGTGCTCGTCGACCTGCTCCTCAACCTGGGACTGTTCGCTCTGGTGGCGGCCCTGTGGTGGGCGGCCGCCGCCTGGCTCGGGGGCCGCGCCCCGGCGCGCCGCACCCCTGCCCGGCCGGCCGCCGACGTCGTGGCGCTGGCGCTGGTCGTCGCGCTGATCCTGTTCGCCGCGCACGACATGATGGTCCTCGCCGTGGCCCTGACCGGACTCTTCGTGCGACTGGGCCGCTTCGGCGCCGGCCTGGAGACGGCGGTCGCCCTGGCCTTCCTCAGCGCCTCGGCCGTCCTCGGAGTGGTCCTCGCGTCCGGTGAGGTCTTCCTCCGGGAAGGGCTCGTACTCGGCGCGAGCGCGTTCACCGCGCAGCTGCTCGTCACCCTGCTCATCAGCCGGCTGCTGGTGCGCCCCCGGCTGACCTGGCCGGATCTCGCCCATCTGGGATTCGGTCAGCAGAACGGCATCACCGCGATCCTGCTGGCCCTCGCCCTGGAACCGCGGTTCCCCGGCACGGTGGGTGTGGTCGGACCCGCGATCGTGACGGTCAACCTCCTGCACCACACCTTCCAGTGGGCCCGCGTGGACAGGTGGCGACAGGACCTCTCCACCGCACCGGAACCACAGCACGCCGCCACAGCCACACGTCAGGAACTGAAACCGGAACCCGGATGAGTCAGGGGGAGGCATGGGCCCGTCACGCGCCTCGCCGGCATACCGGCCACATCGCACAGCACGTACGACACCGGGCGATCCAAGGGGACGGGACGCCCGGAGCACGATCTCGGGGGAACACACCATGCCGTACATCCACTGCAACATGTTCGGAACGCCCCCCGTGGGGGGCGAACCGCCGTGGCTCCCGTACGAGCCGCTGGTTCCGTGGTGCATCGAAGGTCACGAGGACCTGTGGGTGGAGCTCAAGCACGTGCCCGTGGCGGTGCACACCTTCCGCGACCAGCTCGTGCAGGTCGCGCGCAACATCACCCCGGACCGGGACGGACGCGGGCACCTGGTCGTGGTGAGCGGACTGCCCGGCACGGGAAAGAGCAGTCTCCTGCACCGCTGCGTCCATGAGTTCGTCTCGGGGCTGGAGGACCCCAAGGGCGGCGACGACGACCGGCCCGATGCCGAGCCGCGGGACGAGAGCTCGAAGCCGTGGTGCCGGCGTGAACCGTCCGGTTCGGTCTCCGTCGTGCCGGTCACCGGCGTGCGCAACAACGGGCGCGACCTGGAGTCGTCCCCCAGCGGGCACACCGAGGCGCCGGAGCTCGGCACGGTGATCGACCGCATCTTCCGCACCGTCGTCAAGGCGCTGAGGAAGACACCCGGATTCGCCGAGGTGTGCGGTCCGGAAATCGACTCGAACGACCACTTCGACTCCTGGCACGCCCTCACCGACGCGCTGGCGCAATTGGGCCGAAGACTCGCGGTGATCATTCCGCACATCAAGTGGGAGGACCAGGACTCCCGATGGGCCTTCCTCCGGTTCTGTCACCAGAAGGCCGACCGCGGCGTCGTCTTCTTCGTCGAGACCGAATACACCGCTCTCGAGAAAGAGATAGGCCTGATTTTCGACGAAACCCAGCTGCGGGGCGTCACGCACCTCAAGACCGGAAGGCTCGCCCCGGAGGACTGGGGCAGATATCTACGGCTGTGGATGGAGCTTCCGGATATTCCGAGCCCGAAGGTCGACATTCACGAGGATCTGCTCGAGTGCGAGCCGGCGCCCTGGGTCTTCGTCAGCATCGCGAAACTCCAGACCTTTCTGCGTGAGGCGGCGGACGAAGCACTTCAGGCCGACGAGGCCTACTTGCGGCGAAGTCGCATAGTTCTCCGGTTCGCCAAGGAGGAACCGAATCCGGACGACTTCCTCAGAGGGGACCCGTCCGAATCGGACGACCCCGAGGAGGAACCATCCGGGACGGCCGGTCGTGAACCGAATGAGCTTCCTGACGACGAAGAGGACCGACGAGATGAGCCCTGACGCCTTCCCGGTCGCGGAGGAAAACCCCTTCCGAGGCAGTACGAGCGTCCAGCTGGAGGGATTCGGCGACACCACCCAGGTCGGAACCGGCCCCCCGCGACCGCCCATTCATGTGCGCAGGCGGATCAACGAACAGCTCATGGAACAGGTGCAGCGCTACCTCGACCACACCGGCAACTCCTCGACCCGGGGCCGTGTCCTCGCCCTCGTCGGCGAGTTCGGCCTCGGCAAGAGTCATCTCGCCGCCCAGGTCACGGACGTCCTCAGGCAGAGCACCCCGATGCCCGCGCTGTGGGTGATCGGCCAGCCCTCGGTGGACATGCGGTCCGTCTTCCAGCACCGCGTCATGAGCCCCCGCGACGATCTCGAAGCCATGGCCGACTTCATGCAGGCCATCACCGACTACTACGCGGACGTCACGGCTGAACTGCTCGAACAGGACGAGACCGGCCGGCTGGGAGGCGCTCGCGACGAGTTCCTGAGCGGCCTCAGGGACCGGAGGCTGGATCCGCACAAGATCGCGCGGGCCTTCGACCTCGACGAGGAGCTCATCCACAGCCACCTCCGCCGGCACCTTCGGGGCGTCACCGACCACCGGGCCTTCGCCACCGCACTCGCCCTGCTCCCCAACCAGGCGTACCAGACGGACATCTTCCGCTGGCTGGCCGGAGAGACCCCCTCCGCCTCCCTGCAGCAGCGCGGCGTCACCCAGCCGATCCAGGGCATCCAGGGCGTCTTCGAGGCGTTCGCGGTGTTCAGCCTCGTCTACGGCCAGAGCGATCGGCCGTACGCGCTGGTGCTGGACGAGGTGGACAAGATCGCCGAATGGACGGCGCAGGACCGGGCGTTGTTCCTGAACGCCTTCGAGATGCTGGTCAACCGGTACGTCAACCAGGGCGGCCTGCTGGTCTTCTGCGTCCGGCCCGACCTCTGGAGCTCCCTGCCCGCGTCCCTGCACGAGCGGGTGCTTCCGCTGTGGCTCGACAGCTGGGAGCGCTCTGCGACCGAGGACCTGATCAAGCAGCACCTGCTCGGTTCGGGCCGGGTGCCGCAGGACCAGTCCTGCGCGCCGTTCTCCGACCCCGCCGTGGGGCAGGTCGTGACCCTCTCCGACGGGGTGCCCCGGCAGATTCTGCGGATCTGCGAAGGAGCCTGGGACCATGCCGCGCTCGGCGGCAGTCCGAGGATCGACATCGAGGCCGTGCACGAGGCGATCCGGACCACCCACGAGAAGCGGCCGATGAGCGAGGCGGCGCGGCGGCTGGAACGCGTACTCGCCGGCGACCAGTGGTGGCACAATGCGCCGCCCCGTGACCTGGGGGAGCTGCCGGGACCGCCGGGCTCCGGCGAACCCCGCTGGATCGAGGTCACCCGCACGGCGTGGATCGTCGTGCTGCCGGTGCGTTCGCTGCTGACCCGCTCCGGCGTCGGCGACATCGCGGGTTTCCTCGGCCATGTGCGCGACATCGCGGCGGCGAGCATCGAGATGCTGGTCGTGGTCAACGGCCACGCGTGCAGGCAGATGCGCCGGCAGGTCGCCGACGCCACCGGCACGATGCCCCTGGTGCTCGACGACCCCCGCTTCGACATCGCACTGCGCAGCGGCGTCCAGAGCCTCGCCGAACGGCTGCGGGCGAGCCAGGACAACACCGTGCTGGAGAAGTTGTCCCACCGGCTGGACGCGCTCCAGGGCCAGCAGCTGACCCTCCTGGAACGCGTCGACAGCATCGACCACAGTCTCGACAACCCGCGCGTCGTCTCCCCGGCTCCGACGGCCGATCCCCTGGACGAGCGGCTGCCGGAGCCGGTGCGAGCGCTGTTCCGGGAGGCCCAGGAAGCACTGGACCGGCTGCTGGAGGAGGGGGAGGGGCCACGACTCAGCCTCGTGCCCGTCGCCCGGACCGCCGCCGGCCGACCGCCACGCCCGCGCCGGCTGCTCGTCGAGGACTCCGCCCTGCGCGGCATGGGAGCGGTCGTGCTGGCCCGCAGGCTGCTGGGGGCGTTCCGTGAGGCGGTCGTCGGCTGGTGGGAGGCGGGCGGGTCCGCCGGCGGCACCGAACCCGCCGGACGCGACCAGGGAGAACTGTTCGCCATCTGCCGGGGCTTCGAGATCTCGCTGGAGTCGCTGCCCCGGCTGGACCGCGGCGGCGCCGACCCGCTGAGCAGCCCGCCGGCCCCCGCCACGGACCCGGGTGAGAGGGCGCAGGACAGGCTCGTCCACCTCGCCGACCGGGTGCTGCGCGAACTGGGCGACGCGGTCAGCGGCGGATCCGCACCTCGGCTATGAGATCACGCAGGCGCTCCTCCGCCACGGCCACCCGCGGCTGACGGAAGGTGACTCCGACGACGAAGTCGCCCTCCGCGTCGCCCAGCCAGTGCATGTAGAACGCCCCGTCCACGACGTCGAGGACGAGGCGTCGGATCGGGGCACGGGTGACGGGGGCGAGGATGGCCGCCAGACCCGTCAGTTCCTCGCGCAGGCGGCTGACGAGGTCCCGGTATATCGCCCGGCGGGCCGCGACCGAGACGACCGCGAAGGAGTCCTCCAGCTCCTGGTGCTCGAAGGCGTCGCCGGAACAGACCAGCGACCAGTCACGGTAGTAGGCCGCATAGTGCAGGTCGCCCGGGTTGAGATGGCGGTGCCAGGCGCTCCGCAGCCGCTGCGCCTCCTGCATGTCGCGGGTGAGGACGTGCATGAACAGCGAACTCCCCTGGACGAACGGCTCCTTCACCTCCCCGGGGCGGCCGCCGGGCAGTTCGTCGACCATCTGACGCTCGGTTCTGATCTTGGTGACCAGCCGGTTCATCGTGTCGTCCATGGCCTCGCAGCCGGACTCGGACGCGCTGATGCCCACCAGGTACTGGGCGGCGTGCAGGCGTGAGCACTGCATACCGCCCTCCGGGGTGACGACGAGGGTCCGCATCAGATCGCCGACGTCGAGCCGCCGCATGGCCTCCTCCGTCTCCAGGACCCAGCGGACCATCCGGCGCCCCGGCCGGCCCTCGGCGTCGGCCTCGTCCTCCCAGGACAGCCCTCCGGGGAACGGCTCCGCCTCCGCCTCGCGGACGGCGAAGACGACGGTGTTGCGCACGACGTGGGTCATGGACCGGATCTCCGGGCAGGCCGCGACCGCGGCACGGCACTCCTTGCTCAGGTGCCCATAGCTCTGGCCGACTTGCGGCACGCTCAGGAGCCGGGGCTCGCTCACCGCCGCCGAGGCGTCCGGATTCATCTGGGTGCAACTCCTTATGGCCGACGACGTACGCGGGACACCGCGCCGTCGGTTCACACGAACAGTTCCACGTCGATGTCCCGGCGCACCCGGGGCAGTTCGCCGCTGCCCGCCGCGCCCAGCTGCCCGGCACGGGTCATGGCGAGGTTGCCGGCGGCGATCGCCCTGGCCGGGTGCCGGTTCAGGCCGAGGTGGTCGTAGCCGCGCTGGGCGCTCTCCTCCAGTCCCACCGCCTCCTCCTCCGCTCCGCACGCCACCAGGGTCCCCGCCAGGGCGATGGAGGACGCCAAAGTCCAGGGGTGACGGGCGCCGAGCACCGACTCCAGGCCGCGTCGCGCGGTCCGGCCGGCCTCACGGGCCTCCTCCGTCCGGCCCGCGCCGCGCAGATGGACGCCGAGGCGCATCCGGCACAGGTGGGTGGACGGGTGCTCCGGGCCGTACCGGCCCGCCAGCGTGTGCAGACAGCGCTCGGCGTACTCCACCGCCGGTTCGGGCTCGCCCAGCAGATGGTGGTCGACGGCGAGAGAGAACCGGCACCGCTGAGTGATCATGTGCTGCTCTCCCAGCACACTGACGGCCATGTCCAGCGCTCGCGTGTCGCGTTCCCAGGCCCGGTCGGGATCGCCGAGCCGGCGCTCGCTCACCGCGAGCCCGTTCTCCGCCACGATCGTGATCGGCACCCGGGTGATCGCGGGCCGCGCCGTGCTGCGCGCTGTCCAGCCGTGCTTGAGCAACTGGTACGACTCCGCGTCCTGCCCGAGCAGCCGGTGCATCTCCGCCAGCCCGGGGACCATGTCCCGTACGGCGGGGTCGTCGTCGCCTCCGATCGCCCGGCGCTGTTCGTAGACCTGGCGGTACAGCCGCATGCCGGCGGGGTAGTCGCCGGCCGCGGCGTAGCACCAGGCCAGGTTGCGGTGGACCCGCTCGGTGCTGCCGTGCCGCGGGCCCAGCAGCCGCGCCATGCCGCGGGCGACGTGCACGGCCTCGTCGAGCGCGTCGGCGACATGGCCCGCCGAACCCAGGTTCGCCGCATAGCTGTCGGCCATCTGCAGGGAGCGGGGGTGGGTGAGGCCGAGGTTCCCCCGGTACTCCCGCAGCACGCCGAGGGCGAGCGCACCGGATTCCGCGTAATCGCCGCGCAGGTGCTGCGCGTCGGACAACAGGGCGCGCAGGCGCCGGTGTTCGAGGCAGTCCTGCTCCGTCCAGCTCCGCAGGGCGAGCCGGCCCACGCGCAGGCACTCCTTGAGCGCCGCCTCCTCCTGGGTGCGGACGAGGTCGGCCAGGTGGCTCAGCAGCGACTGCTGCACCGCGGGGCGGGTGTCCTCCCAGAGCCGCAGTGCCTCGATCTGTCTGCCGCGCCGGGTGATGGTCTCGGCGTCGGGAGGGGCGGGGCCGTCCGCCATGCCGAGCAGGTCGGCGCCGAGCACCGCCCGCAGCTGCGTCTCGATGCGCGGCGCGTCGCCCAGTTCGGCCACGATGAGATCCCGCAGCACCCGGTGCTGGCGGACGGGCTGCCCGGGGCGGGCGAAGTCGAACTCGACCAGACCGTGCTGGTGCAGCACCCACAACGCGGCGTCGACGAGGAGGGTGTCCGCCGGGCGGACCGGCCCCCCGTCCGCGGCGTGGTCCGGTCCCGCCTGTGCCAGCGCCGCCCTCATGGGCCGGGAGCGCAGCATCCGCAGGTCGACCCCCGCGCCGGTGATCAGCGCACAGGCGTCGATCAGCCAGTTCAGCGCCGCGACACCCGCCGGTTCGTGGGACCACGCCTCGGCCGCCGCGCTGGAGCGGACGGAGAAGCGGGCCATGCGCAGCAGGATCTGTGTGCCGGCCAGCGCGCCCGGGCCGAAGGTCTGTTGCTGGTCGGTGAAGGCGTCGAGGAACGCCTCGACGGCGGTCTGCCGGGCCTGGGACCCGCTCAGGTTGTCCCTCTCCCCGACCTGGGTGGCCTCGGCCCCGATCCAGCAGGCGGCCAGGCGCAGGGCGAGCGGCAGTGGACCGACCCGGTGGACGACGTCCCGTGCGTGGGAGGGTCCGAGGCCGGGCAGCAGCGTCAGGAGCAGCGCCTCGCTCTCGCCCCGGGAGAAGGGCGCGACCTGCACGGCACCGGCCGGTGCGGGTCCCTGACCGGCCCGTGCGGCGAACAGGATGTGACAGTCGCCGGACGGCGCCGGAAGCAGGTCCGTCACCTCGCCCAGCAGCGCCACGTCGTCGAGTTCGTCGCAGACCAGCAGCCATCGCTCGCCGGTCTCGTCGGCCCTCGCCCGCAGCGCCCGGATGTGGCCGCTGAGTTCCTGGGCGGTGGGTTCGCCCAGGGCGTCACCGAGCGCGGCGAGCGAGGCCCGGACGTTCTCGGAGGCATCGGCCCGCACCCACCAGACGACGTCGTAGGAGCCGCCGAACCGGTGGCAGAACTCCAGCAGGGCTTCGGACTTGCCGACGCCGGGCGCGCCGAGGAGCAGGCAGGGCCGGCCCTGGCCCGCCAGGCCGCGCAGCGCCTCGCGCATGTCGTCGAGCAGGTCCTCGCGGCCCACGAAGGTGACGCTGCGGGCGTCGATGTTGGTGCGGTTGGGGACGCTGGGGAAGCGGTGGGGGGAGCAGGGCAGACGGCGCGGCACGGGCAGCGACAGTCCGCGCAGCAGCACTTCGGTGGCCCGCTGCTCGTCGTGGCGGCGCAGGTCGATCTGCTGGTGGTGGGCGAACCCGGGCGGCAGCGTCTCGCCGTCGATCAGCACCATCCGGATCCCCGGATCGGACAGGGCCCGCAGCGCCCGCTGTTCGTCCGGGCGCACCGTGGTCGGCTGCAGCAGCAGGACGGCGCCGTCGTCGGCCGGACGCTCGGGGCGCCGGCCGCCGTAGGCGCGCCGTACGACGCCGACGCCCAGGGCGCGCAGTTGGGCCTCGATCCAGTCGGCCCAGACCGTGTGGCGCGAGGTGTGGACGAGGGTCACGTGCGTCGGCGCGACCGGGTGCGGGTGGTCCAGGGCAAAGACGAGGCGTTCGAGAGCGGGCAGGACCCGTTCGTCGAAGCCGTTGCCGTTGTCCAGCTCGGTGCCGAGCCGGTCGCTGCGGGCCGACATCGCGTGGTAGGGGATCTCCAGGTAGCGCACCGGGCGGCCGTAGAGCCGTGCGAAGCTCGGCCCCACCCGGTCGCGGGCGATGCGCAGTTGGTCCTCGTGCGCCCAGTCGGTCTGCAGGGCCAGGGCGATGACGTCGAGGGGGCGTTCGGTGTGCCGGAGGATGCCCCAGGCCAGGGCCGCGGCGTCCTCGATGAACGAGGAGTCGGCGGTGAAGCAGACCACGAGCAGATCCGGCAACCGCGCCAGCTGCGCGGTCTGTTCCTCGGTGCGGGGCAGCGGGGCGTCGATGAGGACGTCGTCGTAGCCCTGGAAGGCGGGATGATCCGGGCCCGCCCCGGACACCGCGGCCAGCGGGTCCGGGCCCTTCAGGGTCGCCAGTCCGATGGGACGGACCGCACCGGCGGGGGACCACTCCTCCACGGAGGGACCGCCCTCCTCGCCCGGCAGCAGCGCGGTGGCCGGGGCGACCGAGCGGACGTAGTGCCGGGTGCGCACATCGGCGTTGCGGCCGTCGAGGACGAGCACCCTGCGGCCCGCGCGGGACAGCAGTACGGCCGTGTTGAGCAGGGTCGTCGTCTGGCCGATGTCCTCCGCCGTGGAGCAGAACGCGGCCACACGGGGGCGGGAGATCCGGCCGTCCGCCTCAGACATCTCGGCTCCGCTTCGCTTCGTCGGTGGTGATCGGACGCGGGGGAGGGGCGGTGCACGGGCTCGGGCGGTCACTCCTTCTGCGCTTCACCGCCGCCGGGGTCCTTCTCGTGATTCGTGGTGAACATGGACTCGGGGCGTGACGCTTCCCGTCGCACACGCCGCAAGGCACTCACTATCACGGATTCGGGCAGTGACCGGATTGCGTCGAAGGGTAAATTCGAAAGATCAACCAGGGGAGAATCCAGCACCTCCCGCGTTTCGGTCTGATCATCCATACGGAGCCCCGCCGTCCCGATTGAGTCGAGAATCCGCCACGAGTGGAGGACTGCCGGACAGTTGTGGTGTGGCCTCTCAACTCGGCTGCCAAACTGATGACTTGCTGTCAGACTCGAACGAGTCTACCGACAAGTGCGGCGCTTCGGGCGATCCTCGGATCGTCTCGTACGCCGTGGGAAACCTTCTGGTTCGGAGCGCAAATTCGTTCGCACACGGGAGCTCCATGGGTACCGAAACGAGTGAGCCGGACGTGGCGCAGGACGCTCCCGCGAAAGGTGTCGTGACCCTTTCCCCCGGACCCGCAATGCACCTCGCGCGTCTCGGGGAGCGGACCTGAGTCCGGAACACGCGACGGTGACACCGTCCGCATACCGTCTGGACAGCCCGCTGCTCGCCGCCCTCGCCCGGGGCGGCGGTGGCGCGCAGACCGTCAGGATGCTGCGGGAGAGCGAGTACAGCAGGCGGCTGCTGCTGCTCAGGGCCCTGCTGGACCGGGCCGGGGAGCACGGCGGGGACACCTGGCGCGGCATGAACCGGCTGTTCGGCGTGCTCACCGACGCCTGGCGTGCGGCGCCGGACGTGACCCGGCGCGTTCTCGGCCACCCTTCGGTGGGGCCACGGCTGGTGACGACCTGGCGGACGCTCGACGAGAGCGGGCCCGTCGCCGTCGGCCTCCTGCCGTTGGCCTCGGTGGCGGCCGCGGCCGCCACCGCCACCGGCCTGGACGTCTCGATCGCTCTGACCGCCGTCCCCCCGGGAGCCGTGCTGCCCGGGCTGGGGGCGGTCCGCCTCCCGGACGCCGCCCCCGGTGCCCCCCTGCTGCTGCGCGGCGCTCCCACGGGCGGTGTCCTCGAAACCGGGACGGGCCTGCGGGTGCACCTCCCGCCGCCGATGGCGCTGGGCGCCGAGCGGGCCGGCTGGTGGCCACTGCGGGGCGCGACCCCGGGGCCCGGGGCGTCGTTCCTGGTCGACGACGTCGACCAGGTCGTGGCGACGGACGCGGAGCGGCTTCCCGAGGACGAACTGCGCCTCTGGCGGTCCACCGCGGCCGGCGCGATGAGCCTGCTGCGGGCCCGGCACACCGACTACGCCGCCGAGCTGGACGAAGGCCTGCGCACGCTGACTCCGCTGCCCCTGACCGAGGGCTCGCCGGCCGGGCGCAGCGGGAGCGCGGCCGAGATGTTCGGCGGAGTGACGCTGTCCCGCCCCCTGCACGCCCGCGATCTCGCCGAGACGCTGGTCCACGAGATGCAGCACAGCAAACTGGCGGCCGTGATGCACCTGGTCGACCTGCTCGCCGAGCCGAGTGCGGGGGCGTCGCGTGTGCGGTACTACGCACCCTGGCGGGACGACCCGAGACCCCTGTACGGCCTGCTGCACGGCACCTACGCCTTTCTGTCCGTGGCCCGCTTCTGGTCCCGGGAGGCGGCCTTCGTGTCCGACCCGGCGGAGCGGCACCGGGCGCAGGTGCGGTGTGCCCGGTGGCGTGAGGCGGCCTCCGAGACGAAGGAGGCGATGCTGGCCGACCGGAGCGGACTGACCGGCACCGGCCGCCGGTTCGTCGCCACCATGGGCAAGGCCCTGGCGGAGCTGCGCACCGTGCCGCTGCCGGAGTCCGCGGTGCGGGAGGCACGGCAGCAGGCGGACCTCCACCGCGCGCGCTGGTCGGAGCGCAACCGGGCCGGGCGGACGGGAAGCTAGGCGTTGCCGCTCCTTCCCCCGCGCCGGGCGGTGTTGGGCGGGGCCGCGCACGGGTACAAGTCTCTCCGCATCAGGTCGTCGGCCGGGCCATGGGGGTGGTGGGGGATGGGAACCGTGGTGCTCGTGCACGGCATCGGGAATCTCGTGCGGGGCGCGTCCCCGGAGCAGGCCGCCGAGCTCAAGGCCGTCGCCGCGGCGGACCGGCTGCGCAAGGGGCTGAGCGCGGCGGGGCTGTCGCACGTGCCGCCGCCCGAGCTGGTCATGGCGTACTACGCGCACCAACTCGCCGACGACTACCGCCCCGAGCGCCAGTCCGCGGGCACGGGCGTCCTGGAGGACCTGACGTCCGCCCAGCAGGGCGAGGCGTGGGAGTGGCTGGAGGCGGCCGGAGTGACGCCGCCCCGGGAAGGCCAGGCCGGGATGCTCTCGCCGCTGCGGTGGGCTGTCAACCGGCTCGTGGAACAGCGCGCCGGGGACGCGCCGCAGGCGGCCCGGAAGCGGCTGGCGGAACTGCTGTCGCGCATGGTGGTGGCCACGCTCCAGGACACCGACGCCTACACCTCACGTCCCGCCCGGCGGAAGGCGGTCCGGGCGACGGTGGCCCGGGCCGTCCGCGAGCACGGCGCACGGGTCGTCGTCGCCCACTCCCTGGGCAGCGTGGTCGCCTACGAGACCCTGCACGCCCATCAGGACCTGGAAATCGACCTGTTGCTCACCCTCGGCTCGCCGCTCGGCCTCCCGGCGCTCATGCGCAAGCTGGACCCCGAGCCCCTGGACGGCCGCGGCGCGCGCCCCCCCGGGGTGCGGCACTGGGTGAACATCGCCGACGTGGGCGACCTGGTGGCGGTGCCGCGGGAGTTGGGCGGGGCCTTCCCCGTCGACGTGCACGCCACCACGGACATCGGCGTCTTCGATCCCCACACCCTCGGCGGCTATCTCGCGGCGGGACTGACGGCGGCCGCGCTCGCGCCGCACTTCGCGGACTGATCCCGGCACAGCGGGCGCAGGCCGCCCGAGGACGCATGCGGTACGGAGGGAAAGCACGGCCGTGACAGTGCACGCACTCGTGGTGGGCGCGGGAGGCTTTCCCACACGTGTGCCGACCGAGGAGGAAGAGGCCGCGGGGGTACTCCCGCTCGAACCTCTGCCGAGCGTGGCCGAGGCCGTGGACACCGTCGCCCGCGCGCTGCACCGGGCCGGGCTCGAGGTGACCGGGCCACTGCTCGACCCGACACCCGCCGAGTTCCGCCTGGCGTGGCGGACCGCGCGGGACCGGGCCGGCCAGGACCCGCTCGTGGTGCACTTCAGCGGCCACGCGCAGACCGTCGGGCCGGTGCTGTACCTGGCGATGCGGGACACCACCACCCTCCCCAAAGGCATCCGCAAAACGAGCGTGGACGTCGACGAACTGCTCCGGGACGTCGAACACGAGGACGGCGGGCCGGTCCTGTTCCTGCTCGACGTGTGCGGTGGCGGTACGGCCCTCACCTCACAGCGCATCCAGCGACTGCTCGGGGCGGAGAGCCGCGACGCCTGGGTGATCGCGGCCTGCGCAGCCGGGAACATCACCTACGGAGCGCGCTTCAGCAAGGCGACCGCGACGGTGATCGACCGCATCGCACGCGGCACCCTGGACATCCCTCCCGACCTGGAACACGTCCCCGTGACCCTGCTGGCGGAGGAGGTGGACGCTGAGCTGCGCCGCGCCGACACCGCCGCGGGCCTGCCGAAGCAGCAGGTGGTGTGCACCAAGCACGACGATGCGTCCCCGACACCGGCGCCCTTCCTGCGCAACCCGCACCACGCCGTCGACGCCGCGGAGCAGTACCGGGCCGAAGCGGTCGCCGCCCTGCGGCGCTACGCCGAGCGACTGGATCCCCGGCTGGATCTGCACCACTTCGCCGCCCGGGCCGCCGGCACACCGGACGCGGAGGCGTTCTTCTTCAGCGGGCGCCGCGGCGAGCTCGAGCGCATCGCGGAGTGGCTCGGCGAGCCCCGGGCCCGGGAGCACCGACTGCTGGCCGTCACCGGCAGACCCGGTGCGGGGAAGTCGGCACTCCTCGGGGTGACGGTGTGCACCGTCCATCCCCAGCTGCGTCCCCTGCGCGACCGCCTCGGCCTCAGCGACTTCCGTCCGCCGCCCGACCCCCGGCTGCTCGCCGTGCACGCGCACCGTCTGTCCACCCAGGACGTCGTGGACTCGCTGTACCAACAGGCCCGGGTACTGCGCCTGCCCCGGCAGCAGAGCGGCCGCCCGGGCCGGGCCGGGGCGGTGAAGGCGACCTTCGCCGAACTGACCGCCGCACTGGGCGCGGTGGGCGACGTCACCGTCGTCCTCGACGCGCTCGACGAGGCCGACGACCCCGACGGGCTGCTGCGGCAGGTGCTGCTGCCGCTGACGGGCGAGGGCGGTGATCCGGTGCCGGGGTGCCGGGTGCTGATCGGCACCCGGCTGTGGCCGGACAGCCTCCCCGACCTGCACGCGGCCCTCGCCGGCCACCCGGAACGACACCTCGACCTCGACGCGGAACAGCCCGCGTCGCTGGCAGCGCACCTCGGCACCTATCTGGGCCGCCTGCTGGACACCGACTACTCCACCGACGTGACCGAGATGATCGCGTACCGCCTGTCGGGCTCCGCCGAGCACGGGGCGTTCCTGACCGCGGCCGTGTACGGCGCGCACCTGCGCAGACTCTCCCGGGCGGGCACGATCCTCTCCGGGGCCGAGATCGCCCGGGAACTGCCATGCGATCTGCCGGGGATGCTCGACCTGGACCTGCGCACGCTGACGGCCGAACTCCCCTGGACCGACGCGGTGCTGGTGGCGCTCGCCCGGGCGGCCGGACAGGGCATGCCGTCCGGCCTCCTGCACGAGGTGGCCCTCGCGCTGCGGCCCGAGGTACGCGACGGGCCGCTGCCGCCACGGCTCCGGGACACCGCGGAGGCCCTCACCGGGGCCCGGTTCTATCTGCGCACCACCGTCGACCCCGGTGCCGACCCGGCCGTGGACGACGGCAGGCTCTACAGCTTCTTCCACCGGGCGCCGGCCGAACACCTGGCGGGGCGCACGGACAGCCGTGCCGTGCTGGACGCCCTGCTGTCGGCCGTGCCGGCCGAGAACGGCGTCCGTGACTGGTCCCGGGCGGACCGCTATCTGCGGCGGCACGCGGCCGACCACGCGATGGACGTCGGCCCGGAGCAGCTGGACGCGCTGCTCGAGGACGTGTCGTACCTGCTGCACGCCGACCCGGAGCGGCTGGTACGGCACCTGCACCGGGCCCAGGGGCGCCGGGCCCGGACGCACGCCGACATCTACCGCCAGACCACGGCACACCATCCGCTCCGGCACCTCCCGGCCGTACGGCGGGATCTGCTCGGCCTCGACGCTGCCGTGTGGCGGGACACCGCCCTGTCCGAGGCGCTGGCCTCCTCCCGGCCGGGCCGGGCCCCGGTCTCGGCCCGGCCGGTCTGGGCCGTGAGCCGGACCGCGACCACGGCACGGCTGCAGACCCTCGGCCCACATGCCGGGCCGGTCTTCGAGGTGCGGCTCGCCCGGACGCCGGAGCCCGAGGCGGTGGGGGAGACGCGGAGCCACGGTGAGTGCGTGGTCCTCAGCACCGGGGACACCCACCGCACGCGGCTGTCGGACCCGCTCGGCGGCCGGATTCTGCGCACCCTCGGCGGCCTGTCGGGGCCGGCCCGCACGATCGCGCCGGCGCAACTCGCCGACGGACGCCACGTCCTGCTCACCGGAGGGGAGGACGGCCGGCTGTACGTCCACGACCCGGGCACCGGCGACCTGGTCCGCCGGCAGGCGGCCGGTGTCGGGCCGATCCGGATCCTGGTCACGGTCTCCCTGCCCGAGGGGGGCACCCGGGCCGTTGCCGCCGGGCACGGCCACCAGGTGGTCCTGTGGAACCCGGACGACGACGGAACGCCGACCCGGCTGGACAGCTCCATGGTGCTGCTCTCCGGGCTCGCCGCCGCGCGACTGCCGGACGGCACCCCGGTCGCCGTCGCGGTGGGCGAGGACCGGGGCGCCCGCGTCTGGGACGTGCGGACGGGACAGTGGCTCCGCACCCTCGGCCCGCACGCGGACTTCGTCCGGGCGGTGGCCACGGCGACGCTGGGCGACGGCACCGTCGTCGCGGTCACCGGCTGCTACGACGGCCGGGTGCAGGTGTGGAACGCGGCCGACGGGCGCAGGCTGCACATGCTGACGGGGCACGAGGACCGGGTGACCCGGGTGGTCACGGGCACGGCCGGAGACCGGTGCGTCGCCGTGAGCGGCGACCGTGCGGGACGCGTCCTGGTGTGGGACCTCGCCGAGGGCCGGCGGCTGCAGGAACTGGACTCCGCGGGCCACGGCGTGATCACCTGCCTCGCGCTGGGCGGGGACGGCGAGCGCGGGCGGGTCGTCACGGGCTGCGCCGACGGACGCGTCGCCGTGTGGGAACCGGGCACCGGCCGCCCCACCCACGTCTTCGCCGCCCACCCCGGCGGCGTGCACGGGGTCGACGTCGCGCTGGTCGGCGACCGTCTCGTGGCGGTGAGCGGCGGCGCCGACGGGCACGCCGTCGTCTGGGACGTCACGGACGCCCGCCCCGACGCCCCGGAGACCGGCCACGAGGAGGTCATGGAAGCGGTGGCCGTCGCCGAGCCGGAGGAAGGGCCGGCCCTGTGCGTCGCCGGGGGCGGCGAGCGGGGCGCGGAGGTGCGGGACCTGGTGACGGGCGAGCACCGGCACGCACTGGAGGACTCGGGCCGGCGGTTGCTGGTGCGGGCGCTGGCGACGGCCGAACTGCCGGACGTGGGGCCGGTCGTCATGGCGGGCGGCCGGGACGGTTCCCTGCGGATGTGGGAGCTGACCCGCGGCAGCCTGGTCCGCGCATTCCCCAACTGCACGGAACGCATCAGGACGGTGGCGGTGGGCCGCGCCGGGGACGGCCGCCAGGTCCTGCTCGCCGGCGGGGACACCGGTGTCGTGACGGTGTGGGACCTTGCGTCGGGGGCACGGTTGCGGACCTTCACCGGGCACAGCGGCTGGGTGCTGGCGCTGGCCCTGACCGACGGTGGTCCTGCCCCCGGTGTCGCGATCAGCGGCGACCGCGGGGGCAACCTGCTGGTGTGGGACGTGTCGACCGGGCGTGAGATGGCGGCACCGGTTCGCCGCGGTGGACGGATCGAGTCGGTGGCCACCGCGGTGCTGCCCGGGGAACGGACGGTGGTCCTGTCCGGCGGGGACGGGGGCGAGGTCCGCCTGTGGGACCTCGACCGTCCGGAGGCGGCCGAACCTCTCGCCGGGCTGCGGGGCCGGGTGACCGCGCTGGCCACGGCCCGGCTGCCAGGGGGCCGGGTGCTCGCCGTGGGCGGCGGCGAGGACCGGCGGGTCGTGATCTGGGACCTCGTGAACCGGCGGGAGCCGGCCGCCCCCTACCACCTCCCCGCCGCGGTCTCCTCGATCGCCGCCTGCACGACGGGATTCGTCGTCGCGCACGAGGCGGGGACGGCGAGCTTCAGCTGGTGCCCTGAACTTCTCGCGCCGTTGCCCGGGTGATGCGGCCGTCCCGAAGGATCAAGGGCGCGCCCCAAGACCGGCAAGGGCGCCGCCGACTGCCGTCGAGGGCCGCATTCCCGCATCACGGGCCACCCCCGCGTGAACTCAGCGCAGTACGGCCGTCAGCAGGTCGGTGCCCAGGGCCGACAGCGCGGGCAGATCGAGGGTGTTGCGGACGTACCGGCCGTGCCGCCGGGTCGTGAGCAGGCCCGCGCGGCGCAGCACGGCGAGATGGCGGGAGACCTCCGGGGGCGTGAGCTCCCAGGCGTGGGCCAGCTCGCCGGTGGTGTGGGGACCGCGGGCCAGGGTCCGCAGCAGCCGCAGCCGCACAGGATGGGCGAGCGCCTCCAGCCGCAGCGTCACCGTCTCCAGCGGCACCGGCTCCGGCGGGCCCGGCTCGGCCACCGGGTACTGCACCACCGGCTGCCAGCCGGGCGCGTGGACCGCCACCAGGTGGGGACGGCCGAAGACACTGGGGATGAAGGTGACCCCGGCCGCGTCGGCGGTGGTCGCCTTGTCCTGCAGCTTGTCCACGACGATGACGTCGCCGTCCGGCGCCAGGGTGACCGCCCCGGACACCGAGGCGAGGGCCGCCCCGATGCCCTGACGCCTCAACAGGTCGTTCTTCAGACGCAGATCGGTGGCGATCCGCACCACGACACCCGCCCAGGCGGTGTCGAAGAAGGCTTCGGCGCACCGTTCGAGGGTGTCGCGCACACGCGCCCGCACGGCCTCCGGGTCGGCGAGCAGCCGTTCCGCAAAGGCCTCCTGCCGCGGGCCGCGGGCCTGCGCCAGCTCCAGGGCCCGCTCCCGCGCGGCCGCGTCCCTGAGCGGCGACGGCGCGGCGCGGGGGATCCGGCCGCTGCCGCAGGTCGTGACGAGAGCGGCCGTCACATAGCGGTCGTCGTCGATCCGGTCCACGTCGTCCAGTTCCTCGGCGAGGGTCGGCCGCGGCCGGGCGGGGATCAGGAAGTCGGCCTGCGAGGACCGCCAGAGGAACTCCGCCTCCCTGAGCCGCTCGGCCTGCTCCGGCCGCAGTCCGGCCCAGACGTCCGCGGCCCAGCCGGCGTGCTGCGGATGATGACCGGGCTCGGCCAGCACGTGCAGCATCGCGGTCAGCTCGGCCAGCGGCGAGGCCGCGAACCGCAGCCCCCCGGACGGCAGACCGCCGATGTCGATCCTCAGCGTCATGTCCCCATCATCTCGGGCGGCCCACCGACGCCGGCGTCGCTTGACGGTGTCCGTCAAGCGACGTGCCCGGCCCGGCCGTCGCACCCAGCGTGTGACGCCATGACCACCACCAAGATCCGGCCCCGTGCCCTCGTGCGCGCCTCCGGAGGCCCCCGCTACGCCGTCGCCCTGGCCGTGGACGCCCTCGGCACCGGCCTGCTGCGGCCCTTCCTGCTGCTCTACGGCGTGCTGGTGCTGCGACTGTCAGCACCGGTCACCGGCGTCGCCATGACGGCCGGCATCGTCGTGGGCCTGGTGTGCATGCCCGCGGTGGGCCGCTGGCTGGACCGGGGCGCCCGCAGCACGGTCGTGGCCGCGTCGATGCTGGTGCGCGTGCTGGGTGTCGCGCTGCTCCTGGTCACCCCGGCGGGGCAGGTCTGGCCGTTCGCGACGGCGGCGCTCTTCCTCGGCGTCGGCAACCAGGCCTGGCCCGCCGCCCACGCGGCTCTCGTGGCCACGGTCTCCCACGGCAGACAACGCGACGCCGCTCTCGCGGCGGGCCGCGCCCTGCGCAACGCCGGGCTGGGCGTGGGCGCGCTCATCGCCACCGTGTCGCTGGCGGGCGGCGCCACCGCGCTGCGGGCACTCGCGGCCGGCACGGGCCTCGCGTACCTCGCCGCGGCGGCCCTCGCCTGGTCGGTCCGCCTCCACGCGCACCCCGCCGCCACGCCGGACAGGGACGCGGACCGGGACGGCGGGCCCGCACCGCGGATGCGCACCCTGCTCGCCGCCAACATCGTCTACGTCTTCTGCCTCAACGTCCCCGAGATCGCGCTCCCGCTGATCCTGGTGACGCAGCTGGACGCGTCCCCGGTCTGGTCGGCGGCCGTCTTCGTGACCAACACGGTGCTGGTGGTCACCCTGCAGGTGCCGGTCACCGTCCTGATGTCCCGCTACTCCCGGCGGGCCGTGCTGGCGCTGGCCGGAGTGATACTCGGCGTGTCCTACGCCGGCTTCCTCGCGGCCACCTCACTGGGGCCCGGACCGGGCGCCCCCGCCGTCGCCGCGGTGTCCGTGGTCTGCACCCTCGGCGAGATCGTCTACGCCGGCAGCGCCACCGCGCTCGTCACCCACCTCGCCCCCGCCCACGCCCTGGGACGCACCCTCGCCCGCTTCGAGCTCTCCACGGGCTTCGGCCTCGCCGTCTCCCCGACGGTCATCACCGCCCTCGCCCCCCACGGCCCGACGGCCCTCTGGGGCAGCCTCGCGACCGCGACATTCCTGTCCGCCTCGGCCGTGGCCACGGCTCCGGCCCCAGATTTTTCGCCGCCAGGACGCGAGGTGTAACGCGGCGGCACTCGCAAGGCGCTGCAGGGGGCAGAAAAGGCCGGCCGAAATCGAATCCCGCTCCCGATGTCTTTCATGTGGGCGACCGGTCGGCAAAGTGAAACGTCAGAGGGGATTTCTTGTGAACGGCACCGATCCGGCCTCCGCATACCAGCCCTACGACCAGCCGCCGCCCGACCGCACCGCCCGAAACCACGACACCGCACGTCGGGTGGCCCTCACGATCTGCACGATCGCCGACGTCGCGGCCGGTCTGCTGGGCCTGTGGATCGTGCTCCACCTGCTCGACGCCAACCAGGGGAATCCGTTCGTCGAGTTCGTGCACGGAACGGCGGACTGGCTTTCGGGGTGGGCGCAGGACATTTTCACGATGGACACGGAAGGGCTGCGCGTCGTCCTCAATTATGGACTTCCCGCCGTCATCTATTTGCTGATCGGTCGCGGAATCGCCGCCCGCCTCAACAGGGCCTGACGGACGCGTCCACGGCCCGCGCCCGTCGTTCGCCCCTCGGTCGCGGGCCATGCGGCGCAAAGCACACCACAATGGCGGGCTACCGGCCGTATTAGTGCTCCGCGGCGGGGTAGACGACGTCCGAAAGGCCACCGAGCAACACGAACAACAACGAAAGAGCCCCATATGGTCATCCCGCTTATGAAGCAGGCGGATGTGCCGGGCACGGGCGAGCAGGCCCCGCTGCGCTGCGCCGCGGTCTGGGACGACGGCGCAGCGTGCGCCGTCGAGGCGCGCCGGGCGCTGCACGCGTTCCTGGCGCACGCACCGTGTACCGGCCGCCCGCCCGTGCCGGCCCCGCTGGCGATCGACGCCGAACTGGTCGTCAGTGAACTGGTCACCAACGCGATCCGGCACGCCCCCGGCCCCTGCGGGATGGTCCTGCGGCTCACCGGCGACGAACTCGCCATCACGGTATGGGACACCTCCACCGAGCAGCCGGTGGTCATGAAGCGCGACGGGCAGCGCTTCGGCGGCCACGGCATGCACGTCGTGCACACGGTCAGCAGCGAGGTCACCGTCAGGCCCCTGGGCCGCGGCAAGCAGATCACCGCCTACCTGCGACCGGCCCCGGTCGGTGGCCCCGACTCCATAGGCGCGGCCGGCCCGGCCGCCTGACGCCCACTACGAGCCCCGGCCGGGTCACCACCCGGTGAGCAGCAGATGGTTGAGGAGCAGCGCGAGCACCGCCTGGGCGGTGAGCCAGGAGCGGGGCCGGGTGAGGAACGCGCAGGCCGGGAGCAGCCACAGGGCGAAGGGGAGCCAGATGCGTTCGGTCTCCGCCTTGCTCATGCCGGACAGATCGGCGACGAGCAGGGCCAGGAGCGCGGCGGACACGAGGAACGCGAGGCGGACGCACGCCCGGGGCGCGGTGCGGCGCCGGACCAGGACGGCCCCCGTCCGCCGCAGCCCCGCCGCCGTCGCCACTCCCGTGATGAGCACCGTGCAGGCCAGATTGGCCCACACCCAGTAGCCGTAGGGGCGGATGCCGCCCGCGCCCTGGGCATAGCGCGTGACCAGCAGGTGGTAGGCCTCCCACCAGTCGAAGCCCGCGAGCGTGAACACCGCGGGGACCACGGCCAGTCCGGCGAGCAGCGGCACCACCAGGGCCGGGCGTTCCCGGACCCCGTGCCGGCCGAGCACCAGGACCGCTGCCGCGATCAGTGCGACGAGGGTCAGGCCGTACGACAGATAGCAGGTCAGGCCGAACAGCAGCCCGGACGCGCCCGCCCACCCCGGGGATCTCCGGGTCACCGCCAGAGCGAGCAGGGCCACCGCCCACGCCGCCACCGCCGCGAAGTACGCGTCCGCCGAGGTGCCCATCCACACGGCCGCGGGGGCCAGGACCAGGAAGGGGGCCGCCCGGCGGGCCAGTGCCTCGTCGCAGAGGGCGCGAATCGTGACCAGCACGGCCACGCACGCCGTCGCGCCGACGACGATGCACCACACCCCGGCCCAGCCCCCGCCCCGCAGCCCGATCCGGTCGAGCAGTACGAAGGTGAGCGTGGCGGCGGGCGGGTGCCCGGCGATGTGGGCGGGCCAGTTGTCGGGCGAGTCGAGCAGGATGTGCCCGGTGAAGTCCCGCAGCGCCGCCGGGATGTCGTGGAAGCGGTCGATGACCTGGAGGTACTCGTAGCGGGTGGTGAGCCTGCGGGCGATGCCCCGGTCCCAGCCGTCGATCAGCGCGAGGGAGAGGATCCAGGCCGTCGAGGCGCCCCAGGTCACCG
The DNA here is from genome assembly GCF_019733245.1 of Streptomyces sp. WAC04114. NCBI lineage: Bacteria > Bacillati > Actinomycetota > Actinomycetes > Kitasatosporales > Streptomycetaceae > Streptomyces > Streptomyces sp. WAC04114. Next base: position 171,956 of record NZ_JAIGQA010000001.1, on the reverse strand, counting down.
GCAGCAGGGCCCGCCAGGGCAGGCGGGCCGCGAGGGCGGGACCGTAGGCCACGACGGCGACCGCCACCAGCACGGCCGCAGGGGCGGCGGGGCCCACGTGCGGCCCCCAGGAGGCGAGCAGCGGGGGCCAGTCGACGAACAGCGTCCCGCGGGTGTCCTCGATGTGGCGGCCGGCCACCACGGCCACCGTCACGAGCACCGCGGCGGCCCCGGCGGCGTACAGGTCATGGCGCAGACGGCCGGGAGGCTCGGACTCGCGGGTCCGGGCGGGGGAGGGCAGGGTGCGGATCACACCGGCACGCTAGGCCGCGCGACCGCTCACGGACCGCCGACCGGGCCCGATGTCAGCGTTTCGTCATGGGTCGCGCACCCATTCGCGGGGCTCTCGCGGCCTACCGTCGGCTCATGCGAGACGATCCACGCGATCCACGGCTTCCCACGTCCCCCGGCTTCTGGCGCAGCCCTCTGCGCGGCCCCCGGTTCACCTCGGTGCTGGGCGTCGTCCTCCTGGCAGGCATCACGGTGCTGTTCGTGACGGGACTTCTCTCGTACGCCGCCTACAACCCGAACCTCTCGCCGGTCAACGACAAGACCCCGGACAAGGGGATCCTCGGCTTCTACCTCTTCGCCTGGCCGACGAACCCGCACTGGCTGTACCGGCTGAACCAGGGCGTCCACGTCACTCTCGGCATCACCCTGATCCCCGTCCTGCTCGCCAAGCTGTGGTCCGTCGTGCCGAGGCTGTTCACCCTGCCACCGGCCCGCTCGCTCGCGCACGCCCTGGAGCGGGTCTCCCTGCTGCTGCTGGTCGGCGGCGGACTGTTCGAGTTCGTCACCGGCGTCCTCAACGTCCAGCTCGACTACGTCTTCCCCGGCTCGTTCTACCCCCTGCACTTCTACGGCGCCTGGGTGTTCTTCGCCGCCTTCGTGGCCCACGCCCTGCTCAAGGCGCCCACGGCACTGCGCAATCTGCGGGGGCTGCGGGAGGAGAAGAACGACCTGGTCTCCCCGCGCCCCACCGAGCCGACCGTCTCCCGGCGGGGCGCCCTGTGGTTCGTCGGGGGCGGCTCGCTGCTGCTGTTCGTCACGACTGTGGGGCAGAACTTCGGCGGCCCGCTGCGGCGCACCGCCCTCCTCGCCCCGCACGGCGGCGACGAACCCGGCAGCGGCCCGAACGGCTTCCAGATCAACAAGACCGCCGCGTACGCCGGGATCGACACGGCGGAAACGGCCGAGGACGCCTGGCGGCTCGTCGTGACGGGGCGCACGGGCACGATCCGTCTCAGCCGCGCCCAGCTCGCCGAGATGCCCCTGTACAGCTCGGCGCTGCCCATCGCTTGCGTGGAGGGCTGGTCCACGCCGGACCAGTGGTGGCGCGGGGTGCGGTTGCGCGACCTCGCGGCCCTCGTCGGGTACGAGGACGACCCGCCGGACGTGTTCGTCGAGTCCCTCCAGCGCCACGGCGCCTTCCGGAAGGCCGCCTTGCGCGCCAACCAGGTGGCCGACCCGCGTTCCCTGCTCGCCCTGTACGTCAACGGCGAGGAACTGTCCCCCGACCACGGCCACCCGGCCCGGATCATCGTGCCCGCGGCCCCCGGTGTGCTGAACACCAAGTGGGTGGCCCGGATGACGTTCGGAGACCTGTGATGCGAGGACGCCTCGTCGTCGGCAGCCCCCTGCAAATCCTGCTGCTGACCTGCTCGTTCGTCCTCGCGGTCTACGCGGGGGTACGCCTGCTCGCCGGCGACTGGCTCGGCGTGGCGCTGTGGGTCGTCGGCGCCGCGCTGCTGCACGATCTGGTGCTGCTGCCGCTGTACGCGGCGGCGGACCGAGCGGTCGTACGGGGGCTCGGCCGGGTCCGCCGCCGGGAGTGGACGATGTACGTGCGGGTGCCGGCGGCCCTCTCCGGGCTGCTGCTCCTCGTGTGGTTCCCGCTGATCACCGGCATGGTGGAGGAGCGCTACCGGTCCGGGACCGGCCTGCCGCCGGAGGTGTTTCTCACGCGCTGGCTGCTGATCACGGCGGTTCTCTTCGCAGGCTCGGCGCTGCTGCTGGTGCTGCGGCTGCGCAGCGCGGCGAAGCGCCGTCCGCCGGCCGTCCACTGACCGTCCCACTCCCAGTGGCCCCGCGCGTACCGGAGCAGCGCGCGGGTGCCGAGCCGGGCCCAGGGGAAGGGATCACCGGTGGTGGTGCGGGCGTCGGTGATGTGGACGCGCACCCGTTCGTCGACGTCCGCGTGGGCGGTCTCGGCGATCAGCAGACCGCCGGGGCGCAGGAGCCCGGCGACCCGCTCCAGCAGGGCGCTCGGGTCGCCCCCGATGCCGATGTTGCCGTCCATGAGCAGAACGGTGTCCCAGCGGCCCTCGCCGGGCAGGTGCTCGAACACCGACCGCCGCAGCGCCTGGCCGCCGAGCCGGACGGTGTGCTCCACCGCGGCCTCGCTGACGTCGATCCCGAGGGCGGCCCGCCCCCGGGCGGCCAGTTCCGCGACGAGCCTCCCGGGCCCGCAGCCCACGTCCAGCACAGCCCCCTCGCACCGGTCGAGTACGTCCCGGTCGACCGGGTCGGCCCGGGCGCACCAGCGCTCCACCTCCAGCGGCAGCAGCCAGCCGTCGGTGCGCCGCAGGAACAGGGGACCGCGGCCGGCGCGCAGAGCGGCGTCGTAGGGGTCGGCCGCCGCCCAGGGCAGGGCGGTGGCGGGCGGGGCGCTCATCGAGGACCGACCGGACGCGACACCGGCTCGGCGTCCGTTCCCGCGGCCGGCGAACAGCGGGCCAGCCGGGCCGCGAAGCGCCCTCGCGGGGCGAGCGCGGCGACCGCGTGGGCGTCGGGGGCGGTGTCCACGTCCCGCAGCGTCGGCAGGTCGCGCACCCGCAGCCCGGCGGCGACCAGCCGCTCCCGTTGCACGGCGCCCGTCACCGGCGTCGACATGGGCACACCCCGCAGCAGTGCGGGGTCCGGGCAGGCCAGGCCGAGGGCCCAGAAGCCGCCGTCCTCCGCCGGGCCGAACCACGCGTCGCAGCCGGTGAAGTCGACGGTGAGCAGGTCGGGGGTCACCTGCGGGGTGTCCATGCCGATGAGCAGGGCCGGACCGGCGCAGTGCGCGAAGGCGTGCGCCAGCCGCTCGTCCAGACCGCCCGCGCACTGCGCCACGACGTCGAAGCCGGGCGGCAGCCAGGGGCCGGGGGCGCCGTCGAGCACGAGGACGCGCCGGGCGGCGGGCGTGGCGGCCACGGCGTGGAGCGTGTCCGCGAGGGCCGCTTCCGCCAGTTCGGCCGCCTGACCGGGCGTGAAGGGAGGCGTGAGGCGGGTCTTCACCCGGCCCGGCCGCGGCTCCTTGGCGATGACGAGGAGCGTGGTCAACGGACGGTTCCTCCTTGGTGCGCGGTCGTTTCCCCTTCGCGCGCGGGCGTTTCCGCCAGCACACGGCTCATGTCCCGAACGGCCTGCCAGGTGCCGCGCCACGTGCCCGTCACCTTCGAGGCGCCGGTGCGCGGCAGATACGGCACGTCGTGCTCGGCGATCCGCCAGCCCGCGTCGGCCGCGCGGACGACCATCTGGAGCGGATAGCCACTGCGCCGGTCGCTGAGACCGAGGCCGAGCAGCGGCTCGCGGCGGGCGGCGCGCAGGGGACCGAGGTCGTGCAGACGCAGTCCGGTGCGGCGGCGCAGCATCCGCGCGAGCGCGAGATTCCCGGCCCGGGCATGCGGCGGCCACGCGCCCCGCCCCTGCGGACGCCGCCGCCCGAGCACCAGGTCGGCCGCGCCCTCGCGCACCTCGCGCACGAAGGGGACCAGCAGCCCCGGGTCGAGGGAGGCGTCGCAGTCGCAGAAGCACACCACCTCGGCGGTGGCCGCCGTCAGCCCGGCGTGGCAGGCGGCGCCGAAGCCCCGCCTCGGCTCGCGCACCACGGTCGCGCCCCACGCGCGGGCGACCCCGGCCGAACCATCCGTGGAACCGTTGTCGACGACGAGTGCGCGCCAGCCCGGCGGAATCCGCTCGAGCACCCAGGGAAGGGCCTCGGCCTCGTTCAGGCAGGGCAGCACCACGTCGACGTCAGAGGGTGTCGTCGTCACGGGTTCACCCTACGAACGCGAACCGGTCAAATCGGACTACCGCTCCTTACGAAACGCGGACGTCGGAGGCCGCAGCGGCGCCCGAGCCCCCGCCGGTGGCGACGTGGTGCCAGGCTGGGGGCATGCACCGACAGCCGTACGAGCCGCCCGGGACCGCGGACGGATCCCGCAGGATCCTGGTCGTCGACGACGATCCGACCGTCGCCGAGGTCGTCGCCGGGTATCTGGACCGCGCCGGTTACGCCGTGGACCGCGCCGACGACGGCCCGACCGCCCTCGCCCGCGCCGCCGCCCACCGGCCGGACCTGGTCGTGCTCGACCTGATGCTGCCCGGCATGGACGGCCTGGAGGTGTGCCGGCGGATCCGCGGCCGCGGCCCCGTGCCCGTCATCATGCTGACCGCCCGAGGCGACGAGGACGACCGCATCCTGGGCCTGGAGGTCGGCGCCGACGACTACGTCACCAAGCCCTTCAGCCCCCGCGAACTCGTCCTGCGCGTCGAGTCGGTGCTGCGCCGCAGCCGCCCCGCCGCCACGGGCAGCAGCTTGGGAGCAGCCGGTCTGACGATCGAACCGGCGGCCCGCAGAGCGACCAAGAACGGCAGCGAACTCGCCCTCACCCTCCGGGAGTTCGACCTGCTCTCCTTCTTCATGCGGCACCCGGGGCGGGCCTTCGGGCGCGAGGACCTGATGCGTGAGGTCTGGGGATGGGACTTCGGTGACCTGTCGACCGTCACGGTCCACGTCCGCCGCCTGCGCGGCAAGGTCGAGGACGACCCCGCCCGGCCCCGCCTCATCCAGACCGTCTGGGGCGTGGGCTACCGCTTCGAACCCGGTGCACTCGGTGAGCCCGGTGAAGGGGACGACTGACCGTGCGCGACAACCTCCTCATCGCCCTGTACGCCTTCGCCGGTGCCGCCGCGGCGGGACTGGCCGGAGCGGGTGCGCTGCGCCTGCTCCGCCGCCGCTCGCTGACCGTCTCGCTCGCGGTGGTGGCGGCGGTCGGCGTCGTCGCGATGCTCGCGGGCACGCTCATCGTCGCCTGGGCGATGTTCCTGTCGCCGCACGACCTGACCGTCGTCACGACCGTCGTCGCCATGGCGGCCGTCGTCTCCCTGGCCACGGCGCTGCTGCTGGGCCGCTGGGTCGTGGCCCGCAGCCGTGAACTCGCCGCGGCCGCGCGCTCCTTCGGCGACGGCGGGAACTTCGCCGCGCCCGGGGGCCCGGCCACGGCCGAACTCGCCGCGGTGAGCCGCGAGCTGGCCGCCACCAGCGCCAGGCTCGCCGAGTCCCGGGAACGGGAACGCGCCCTGGAGACCTCCCGTCGTGAACTCGTCGCCTGGATCTCCCACGACCTGCGGACCCCGCTGGCCGGTCTGCGCGCCATGTCGGAGGCTCTGGAGGACGGCGTCGCCGCCGACCCGGACCGCTATCTCCGGCAGATGCGGACCGAGGTCGAACGCCTCAACGACATGGTCGGCGACCTCTTCGAACTCTCCCGCATCCACGCCGGGGCCCTGGCCCTGACGCCCACCCGGATCTCCCTGTACGACCTCGTCGGCGACGCCCTCGCCGGAGTCGACCCGCTGGCCCGCGAGCACGGGGTACGGCTGGTGGGCGGCCGCATCGAGCCGGTGCCGGTGGAGGTGGACGGCAAGGAGATGAGCCGGGTGCTGGGCAACCTGCTGGTCAACGCGATCCGCCGGACCCCGGCCGACGGCACGGTCGCGATCGCCGCCGAGCGTTCTCCCGAGGGTGTCGTGCTGTCGGTGTCGGACGGCTGCGGTGGCATCCCCGAGGAGGATCTGCCCCGCGTCTTCGACACCGGCTGGCGCGGCACGCACGCCCGGACGCCCCCGGCGGGCGCGGGCCTGGGCCTCGCCATCGTCCGCGGCATCGTGGAGGCCCACCAGGGCCGAACCGGCGTCCGCAACATCCCCGGGGGCTGCCGCTTCGAGGTGGTACTACCGGCGGCGGCGTCGGTGAAGTCGAGCTGACCCCGAGCCGCATCGCTCGCCGGCATCCCGACGCCGGCGAGCGATGCGTTGCGGCATCGGGCGGGAGTCCTGCTTGCGTGCGGGTGCCGCGGCTTCGCGACGGAACGTCCGTCGCGTGCCGATGCCTGGGATCGCTGCTGCTTCGCGGCGGACCCGTTGGCGTGCGCTGACGCCGTCGGCGCTGCTGCTTCGTGGCGGACCTGTTGGTGTGCGCTGACGCCCGCAGGCGCTTCGGCCGCGCGGCGGAACATCCGCCGCGTGCCTGCGCCCGGGGCCCTGCCTGCGAGCGCTGTTGCGCGGCGGTCGACGCGGTCCGACCGGCTACGCGCCCCGCATCCCCGCCCGTGCGAACTCCGTCATGCCCTCCTCGAAGCCGGACTCCGGCTTCCACCCCAGGTCCGCCCGCAGTCGCGATGAGTCCGCGGTGATGTGCCGTACGTCTCCGAGCCGGTACTCGCCCGTGACGACCGGCTGGGGTCCGCCGTACGCGGCGGCCAGGGCCCGTGCCATCTCGCCGACGGTGTGAGGGTCTCCGCTGCCCGCGTTGTACGCGGTGAGCGCACCCGGCGCGGCCGGAGCCTCCAGCGCCACGGCGTTCGCCGCCGCGACGTCCCGGACGTGCACGAAGTCCCTGCGCTGCCGCCCGTCCTCGAACACCCGCGGGGCTTCGCCCCGGGCGAGCGCCGAGCGGAAGAAGGAGGCGACACCGGCGTAGGGGGTGTCCCGGGGCATGCCGGGTCCGTACACGTTGTGGTAGCGCAGCGACACCGCCGACCCGCCGGTGCAGCGGGCCCAGGAGGCGGCCAGATGCTCCTGGGCGAGCTTGGTCGTCGCGTACACGTTCCGCGGATCGGCCGGGGCGTCCTCACGGACCAGCCCGGGGGCGAGGTCCTCCCCGCACACCGGGCACGCGGGCTCGAACCGGCCCGCGTCGAGATCGGCCACCGCCCGCGGCCCGGGCCTCACCACCCCGTGCCGCGCACACGCGTACCGCCCCTCGCCGTAGACGACCATCGACCCGGCGAGCACGAGGGTCCGCACACCCGCCTCCGCCATGGCCGCGAGCAGCACGGCCGTCCCCAGGTCGTTGTGCGAGACGTAGTCCGCCGCGTCGGCGACCCCGTCGCCGAGTCCGACCTTCGCGGCCTGGTGGCACACCGCGTCCACACCGGCCAGTGCGCGGCGCACCGCCGTGGCGTCCCGCACGTCGGACGCGGAATCCTCCCGTACGTCGAACACGACCGCCTCGTGCCCCCGCTCCCGCAGGGTGGCGACCACATGGGACCCGATGAACCCGGCACCGCCGGTGACCAGTACGCGCATACGGGCACGCTAGGCGCCCACCACCGCCGTCTCACGGGAACGCGGCCGTACGTCATGACTCCGTAAGGCGGGCACGGGTGCGCCGAACCACAACAATCCGGGCCCGCCGCGAGACCCTGCACCCATGACAGCTCCCTCCGCACCCGATGCGGCCCCCCGCTACGACGACCTGAGCGCCCTCTACATCAACTGCACCCTCAAACCGTCCCCGCAGCGCAGCCACACCCAGGGCCTGATCGACAAGAGCCGGTCGATCATGGAGAGCGCCGGGGTGACCACGGACCTGATCCGCGCCGTCGACCACGACATCGCACCCGGCGTCTACCCGGACATGACAGAACACGGCTTCGCCACGGACGACTGGCCGGCGCTGTACGAGAAGGTCATGGCGGCCGACATCCTGGTCCTGGCCGGCCCCATCTGGCTGGGCGACAACAGCTCCGTCACCAAGCGGGTCATCGAGCGCCTCTACGCCTGCTCCTCGCTGCTCAACTCCCAGGGCCAGTACGCCTACTACGGCCGAGTCGGCGGCTGCCTCATCACCGGCAACGAGGACGGCATCAAGCACTGCGCGATGAACGTCCTCTACAGCCTCCAGCACCTCGGCTACACGATCCCGCCCCAGGCGGACGCCGGCTGGATCGGCGCGGCCGGCCCCGGGCCGTCGTACCTGGACCCGGACTCCGGCGGCCCGGAGAACGACTTCACCAACCGCAACACCAGCTTCATGACCTGGAACCTCATGCACATCGCGGCCCTGCTGAAGCGCGCCGGAGGGGTCCCCGCCTATGGCAACCAGCGCTCGCAGTGGGACGCCGGCTGCCGCCCCGGTGCGGACAACCCCGAGCACCGCTGACGGGCGGGGCGGCGCGGGGGTGCCAGTTCTTACGCGACGGTGACGCGAGACCGGAACCGGTGGTCGCCCCTTGTCCCAGCGGTCACGGTGTTCCCACCCGACACAGGAACGGAAGGGTCACCATGAACCAGGGACACAGGCGCAACCGGAAGCGGCGCAACGCGATCGTCCTGGTCGCCGGACTGGCCGCGGGCGGGGTCGGACTCGCGCTGGTCACCATGCAGGCCAACGCGACCGACACCCCCCGCGCCACCCCCCGCGCGGCCTCGCCCCTGTCCTGCCCCTCGGTGGCGGACCGCCTGCCGGACGTGCCCCGGCAGGCGCGTGCGGAGGTCGACCGCAATCTGCGACTGCTGGAGTCCCAGATCACCGAGGCGGGCGACCGGCTGGCCGCAACGCGCGGCCAGGGCGGTCCGGACTTCGTGCAGAACGCGATCCTCGGCCCCCTGAAGGACAAGCGGGCCGCCACCGTCGACCGCATCGCCATCGCGATCAGCCGCACGGGCGCACCCCGCCCGCAGGGTCTGAACGGCCTGGCCGCATGCACGCTGGCCGGCTCCGGACAGGGGCAGCGGGGTCAAGGACAGCAAGGTCAGCCAGGGCAGCAGGGCCAAGAGCAGCAGGGTGCGAGCCCGTCCCCGCCCGCCGGCAACGGTCCGGTGCCCGAGGACTTCGTGGACATCACCAAGGTCGCCCCCAATGTGCCCACCCGGCCCCGCGACAGCCGCACCGCCTCCAAGGGCGCCTTCAAGACCCGCTGCGGTGTCAACGCGGAAGGCCGGCACAACTCCGACAACGTGATCGTCGCACCGGGAGTGGGCAACGGGGCCCACCACACCCACGACTACGTCGGAGCCATAGGCGTCGACGCCTTCACGACCGACGACACCCTGGCCGCGGCGGAAACCACGTGCGACAAGGGCGACCGGTCGACCTACTACTGGCCGGTGCTGCGCGACCGCAGCGGAACCGAGGAGGCGGACGCGGACAAGCCCGGCGGCGGAGCCGAGGGCAACATCGGCAAGATCCTCACCCCCACGTCCGCGAGCCTCACCTTCGTCGGCAGCCCCCGCGGCAAGGTGGTGGCCATGCCGCGCTTCCTGCGCATCATCACCGGTGACGCCAAGGCCAACGCGAACGGCGGTGCCAACGCCAACGCGGCCTGGTCCTGCACCGGCTTCGAGAACCGAGTCCAGCTCAAGGACAAGTACCCGATCTGCCCGGCCGGCAGCGAGCTGGTCCGCACCGAGAGGTTCCAGAGCTGCTGGGACGGCAGGAACACCGACAGTGCCAACCACCGCAGCCATGTCGCCTTCACCGACGCCCGCGGCAACTGCCCGGCCGGCTTCAAGGCGATCCCGCAGCTCGTGCAGCGCCTCACCTACGGCGGCCTGGCCGGCAGCACCGCCTTCGCCGTGGACAGCTTCCCCGAGTCGCTGCACAAGCCCGTCACCGACCACGGCGACTTCATCAACGCCATGCCCGAGCGGCTGATGAAGAAGGCGGTCGCATGCATCAACTCCGGCCGCCGCTGCGGCTGAGCCGACCGGCGCCCGCTGTCACAGCCGCTTCTCGAACCAGTGGTGGGCGTACGGCTCGTCGTTGAAGGCGGGGACTTCGGTGTACCCGCTGTCGCGGTAGAGACGGGTGGCCGCCGTCAGCGCCCTGTTGGTGTCGAGCCGCACCCGGTCGCTGCCGTGCCGGGCGGCGCGGGTCTCGAGTTCGGCCAGCAGCCGTCGGGCCAGGCCGAGACCCCTGGAGCGCGGGGAGACCCACAGCCGCTTGATCTCGGCCGGGGCCCCGGCCGGCAGTTTGAGACCGGCGCAGCCCACCGGCTCGCCGTGCAGCCGGGCGACGAGGAACAGCCCGCGCGGCGCCCGCAGTTCGCCCGGGTCGGGCAGCAGGCTGTTCGCGGGGTCGAAGCCACCGTCGAAGAGTTCCCGCAGTTCGGCGGCGTAGGACCGCAGGCAGTGCGCGGAGTCCGGGTGATCGGGGTCGAGTTCTTCCAGGTGGACCATCGACGCGGTCAGCAGTCGCTCGACCTCCGCCATCGCGGAGGTCAGCCGCTCCCGTTGCCGGGCGTCGAGAGGGTCGAGGAGGGAGGCGGCGAGTGCGTCGCTGCGGTCGTCGAGCAGCGCACGCTCCTGCCGCCCGGCCTCGGTCAGCCGCACGGTGCGGACCCGCCGGTCGTCGGGGTGGGGTGCGACGGTGACGAGGCCGTCCCGCTCGAGCGCCCGCAGCAGCCGGCTCACATAGCCCGAGTCGAGACCGAGCCGCTCCCGGACGCCGCGGACGTCGTGCGTGCCGCCGTCACCGATCTGCCAGAGCAGCCGCGCCTGGCCGTAGGGGCGCGCACCGCCCAGATAGTGGTCGTGCAGCACCCCCACCCGCTCGGCAACCGTCCGGTTGAAGCGTCGTACCTGTTCCACCTGCCCCTTCGCCATTCTCTGACTCTAGTCAGGTAATGGCACGGGGGTAAAGGGCGCAGGTCTCAGGCCTCGGCGGGCGCGAACTCGGTCTCCTTCGCCGTGATGATCCGGGCGCCCATGTTGCGCTCCATCATCTCCAGCGCCGCGGACGCCAGGTGGGGATGGATGGAGGCGACGGCGTCCCTCGGTACCGTCACCTCCAGATGGCGGATGTGCGCGTCCAGGGCGGAGTAGAGGACGCACTGCTCGGTGACCTGGCCGGTCATCACCACGTGCCCGACGCCCAGGCTCCACAGCAGGTAGGACAGGGGCGTCTCGAAGAACACCGAGTGGCGGGCCTTCATGACGAAGAGCGACCGGTCGTCGGGCCGGATCGGCTCGATGAGGTGGGCGTGCCGGTGGGACAGGGCCGCGTCCAGCAGCTCCCCGTGGTGCGAGCGCCACAATCCGAAGTTGTCGTTCACATAGATCACCGGGACGTCCGCCTCCCGGGCCCGGCCCAGCAGCTCGGTCAGGACCGGCACGACCTGCTCCACGGACGGCACGAGGAGCTCGGCGTCCTCGTGCTCGTACGTGTTGATCATGTCGATCACGATGAGAGCCGACCGCCTCGGGTCTGCGCCTCGTTCCATGCCCTGCGCCCTTCCGTCCGGTGCTGTCGTTTCAGGGGGTGCGGGGGCGTTCTGGTCGCGGAGGAAGTCGCAGCATCGGATCTCCCGTGTGATGCGTGTGGTGCGGGTTCCGGGAACGTACAGCTGAGTACCCGGCGCCGCGGCGGGCCTAACAACCTGCGCGGATGTCGTCAGTCGGTGATGAAGACGACGCACGGACTCGCGCCCCGCGTCGGCCCGAACCCGTCAAGTCGCGGACAGAACCTGTCCGCAAGCCCCGCTACCGTGCATCGCATGACGAACACCAAGCGGAGCGTCACCGGCACGGCACCCCTGCTCGGCACGCGTGCCCTCAACCGCGCGACCCTCGACCGGCAGCTGCTCCTGCGCCCCGCCCCGCTCTCCGTCACGGCGGCCGTCGAGCACCTGCTCGGGCTCCAGGCGCAGAACGTCAAGCCGCCGTACTACGCCCTCGCCGCCCGGCTCGACGGGTTCACCCCCGAGGCGCTGTCGCAACCGATGGCGGACCGCGAGGTCGTTCGAATCGTCACGATGCGCTCCACCATCCACACCCACACCGCGGACGACTGCCTCACCCTGCGGCCGCTGGTGCAGCCCGCCCGGGACCGGGAGCTGGTCACCTTCCGCGCCGGACTCGCCGGCGTCGACCTGGACCGGCTCACCGGTCTCGCCCGCGACCTCGTCGAGGCCGAGCCCCGCACCATGAAGCAACTGCGCGAGGCCCTGCTCCGGGAGTGGCCGGACGCCGATCCGCAGGCCCTGGCCGTCGCGGCCCGCTGCCGCCTCCCGCTCGTGCAGGTGACGCCGCGCGGCCTGTGGGGGCAGAGCGGGCAGGTCAGTCTCACCACCGCCGAGCACTGGCTCGGCCGTCCCGCGCAGCCGGCCCCCACCCCCGACGCCGTCGTGCTGCGCTACCTCGCCGCCTTCGGCCCGGCCTCCGTGAAGGACATGCAGGCCTGGGCCGGCATGACCCGCCTGCGCGACGCCTTCGAGCGCCTCCGGCCGCGGCTCCTGACCTTCCGGGACGAAGCCGGCGTCGAACTCTTCGACCTCCCCGACGCTCCCCGCCCCGGCCCGGACACCCCGGCACCGCCGCGCTTCCTCCCCGAGTTCGACAACCTGCTGCTCTCGCACGCCGACCGCACCCGCGTCGTCCCGCCCGAGCACCGGGGCCGCTCCTGGAAGGGGAACATGGCCTACCGCACGCTCCTCGTCGACGGCTTCCTCGCGGGGCTGTGGCGACTGGAGGAGGACGCGCTCGTGATCGAACCCTTCGACCGCCTCACCCGGAGCCAGAGGGACGACGTCACCGCCGAGGGGGAACGGATGCTGCGCGTCATGCACCCGGAGTCGTCGTACGACATCCGGTTCGGAGCCGTACGGACCTAGAAGGCCACGGACCCGGTAGGCCGCTCCACGCATGGAGAGGGGGCGTTGCGGGCCGCTCGTGGAGGCCCGCAACGCCCCCTGGTCTTTCACCTGAGGGTTACTCAGGAGCTAGTGTCCGGTCACGAGTTGACCTGCGTCGTGACCAGGTTGGAGAAGGTGGTCAGCCGGGTGTAGACACCCGGGTAACCGGCCTGGGCGCAGCCTTCGCCCCAGGAAGTGATGCCTGCCAGGACGCCCCCGATGAGCAGGGGGCCGCCGCTGTCGCCCTGGCAGGTGTCCACGCCGCCGGAGGCCTTTCCGGCGCACACCATGTCGCTCTGCACGAAGTCGGAGCCGTAGGAGCTCGCGCAGCTGGAGTCGGACACGGTCGGTACGGTCGCGGTGCGCAGCTGGTTGGAGCTGCTGCCGCCCGAGGAGGTGGTGCCCCAGCCGAGGATGCGGGCCGTGGTGCCGGCCGCGTACACCGAGGTCTGGGAGGAGGAGACGTACGTCGCCGGGGTGTACGGCATCGACGTCGACAGCGTCAGCACGGCCACGTCGTCGCCGTTGGTGGCGTCGGTGTAGCTCGGGTGGATCCATATCTTGCTGACTCTGGCGACCGTGCCGTTGGTGCCGTTGAGGTAGGTGCGGCCACCGACGACGCGCACACTGCTGGTGCTCTCGCCGACCATGCAGTGCGCGGCGGTGACGACCTTCGTGGGCGAGACCAGCGTGCCGCCGCAGAACTGGTTCTGCGAGGCGTCGGTGATCTGCATGACGAACGGGTACGCGGACGTCGTGGTCGTGGTGCCGCCGACGATCGGCTGGGGCGCGGCGACGGCCGTGGGGGCGGCGAGCAGCGCGGTCGTGGCGGCGGCAGCGGTCGCCGCGGCGACGGCGGCGGCCTTCTTGGCAATGCTGAGCCCGAACATGGGTCTCCTTGGGGAGTTGCCGGTGGGGGTCGCGCGGGTGGTGGTGCACGGGGACCCTGACGCCGTTGTTCGGATCTCCGTGTGCCCGGCGAGCGGCACGCCCCAAAGCTAGAGCCCGGACGAGGGGGCGCCCAATGAGGGAACCCCCTAAGGGAGTTGGGCAGGGATAACCCTCGGTCCGGTGGAATAAACCCAGGTGGGTCAGGTCGTTCGGCGGCCCGCCGCCAGCCGGACGATGTCCACCCGGGAGCGGATGCCGAGCTTGCGGTAGACCCGGGTGAGGGTCGCCTCGACGGTCTTGACGCTGATGAACAGGCGCCCCGCGATCTCCCGGTTGGTCGCGCCCTCCATCACCAGCGAGGCGACCTGACGCTCCATCGCGGCGAGGCCCTCCAGCGCGTCGAGGGCGACGGCCGGCGCGGCGGCGGCCGGTTCCACCGCCGCGGGACCCGCCGTGGCGGCCGCGTCGACCTGCCGCAGCCAGGGCAGCGCGCGGCAGCGCCGGAACAGCCGGGCGGCCTCGTCGTACGACGCCGGTCCCGGCAGCGGTCTGGCACCGGCTCGCGGGGAGGCCGCGGCCTGGGCGCGCAGCCGGGCCAGCGCGAAGGCGGCCCGGGCCTCCTCCAGGCCGTACCCGAGCCGGCCGAGCCGGTCCTGCACGGACGTCAACCGGACGACGGCGGCCTCGTGTTCGCCGCGTGCCGCCCGCACCAGCGCCTCGGCCCGGTCGAGGACGGCCAGCACGCTCTGCCGGCCCAGCCGCAGCGCGTGCGCCCGGGTGGTGTCGATGACGTCCTGGGCCTCGCCCGGCTCGCCGATGCGGACCAGGGCCTCGGCGAGGTCGCCGTGCCAGCGGCCGCGCCCGGGGTCGTTGATGCCGAGCCCCTGCTCCAGCTCCCGCACCCGGCGCAGCGAACGGACGGTGGCGGCCGGGTCGCCGGCCACCAACTGGGCGTAGCCCAGCGCCGCGAGGGCCCGGGACAGGTACATCTGGTCACCGTCGACCTCGGCGTGGTCGGCCGCCTCCCGGGCCAGGGCCAGGGCCCGGTCGACGTCCCCGGCGGAGGCCTCCGCGAGGGAGGCGAGCATGGCCGAGGCGCCTTCGCCTATCCCGGAGTCCCGGGCCAGCCGCAGACTCTCGCGGGCCAGGTCCAGGGCCCGTCCGCAGTGCCCGGAGCGCAGTTCCGTGTCGGCGAGGAAGCGCAGGAAGTGCACCTCGCTCTCGACCATCCCGCGCCGGCGCACCTCGCGCAGCAGCGCGGTGATCGTCGCCCGCGCCTCGGGCAGCTGGTCGCTCATGATCAGCCAGCGGAATCGGGCCGACCCCGCGCCGTTGTGGTGGCAGGCCACATAGGGGTCCTGGGGTTCCTTCAGCGCCCGCTTGACGGTCACGGGGGCGTCCGGATGACCCATCAGGGTCTCGGTGGAGGCCTGGAAGGACAGCGCCATCAGCTCGGTGCGCCGGTCCCCGCCCCGGGCGGCCAGCTCCGCCGCGTGCGCGGCCTCCTGGCGGGCCTCGGCGAAGTCGCCCTCGACGACCAGGCCGCGCCAGGCCAGCTGGTAGTGGACCTGGGCGAGCAGACGCGGGTCGTCGCCCGCGTCGGCCAGGACCTGCGGGAAGACGGCGTCGACGTCGCCGAGGGCCTGGCCGGCCGCCTCGATGACCGCCATCCAGGCCCGCACCCGCTCGGTGGGCACGGTGGCACGCGTCAGGACGTCACGTGCGATGTCCCGGGCGAGATCGGCCTCGCCTGCGGTGATCGCGTCCTCCGCGGCCTGCAGACGGCGCTCGTCGGGGCCCGGGGTGCTGTCCGCCGGGGTGTGCCGGGCGGACAGCAGCCCGAGCGAGGCGGCCACGGAGGGCGCCCCGCGGTCCCGGGCCAGCGCACCGGCCTCGGCCAGCCGGGCCGCCACGTCGGGGTCGGTGCCGGTGGTCGCCAGGGCCAGGTGCCGGGCCCGCTCGATCGGGTCGGAGGCGGCCGTGGACAGCGCGGTGTGCACGGCCCGCCGCTCCTGTGCCGGGGCCTCCGCGTACAGGGCCGCCGAGATCAGCGGGTGCGCGAACCGCAGGGCCGGCGCCTCGGGGTCCGTGGCCAGCAGGCCCAGCGCCGCCGCCTGGGCCGTCTCGGCCTCGGCGTGCTCCCGCCCGGCCGCGTGCAGCAGCGCCAGCGTGGGACGGGCACCGGCGCTGGCGACGAGGAGGGTGCGGCGCGCCTCGTCGGACAGCATCTCCAGCCGGCTCAGCACCAGGGCGCGCAGCGAGGTGGGCACGGGCAGCGGCTCGCCCGGCCGGGGCCGGGCAGGGCTCTCGGCCAGGGCCCGGCCGAGCTCCAGTGCGAAGAGGGGGTTGCCGCCGCTGGTGCGGTGGATGTCGCGGATCGTGGAGCGGGACAGGGGCGTGTAGCCGCGGTGGTCGAGCAGCGCGGAGACCTGCGTACGGTTCAGCGGGCCCAGCCGGACGGCGAGCGTGTCGGGCGGGGACGCCGGCAGGTGGCGGTCGTACTCCTGGCCCTCGGTCCGCACCGCGCACAGCATCTGCACGGGTGTGTCGCCCAGTCGGCGGGCCGCGAAGCCGAGCAGCTCCGCACTGGCGGCGTCCAGCCACTGAAGATCGTCGGCGACCACGAGCACCGGGCCCTTCGCGGCGAGAACGCGCAGCGCCGACAGCACCGCCAGGCGCAGCGCGAGCCCGTCGCGCTGGAGTGTGGACTCGCCTCGGCCGGTGAGCGCCGACTCCAGGGCGGTGCGCTGGGCGGCCGGCAGCGCGCCGGACACATCGTCCAGGACCAGACCGAACAGGTCGGCCAGCGCCAGGAAGGGCAGGTGCGATTCGGACTCGGTCGCCGAGCAGCGCAACACCGTCCGGTCCGCGCCCCCGTAATCCGCGGCCAGCGCCCGCAGGACCGTCGACTTTCCAATTCCGGCGGGGCCGTGGAGCAGCACACTGCCCCCTCGGCCGAGCTGCTCACGTGCCGCCGTGAACAGGTCCTCCCGGCCGATGACCAGGTCGGGGCGGCTCCTGGGAGGCTCCTGGAAGTCCCGTGGCACGGTCACCGCTTCCCTCCCTGTGTCGTGTCCTGGCCAATATTAGGCAACAGCTCTTTGAATTTCGGAGGGACGGGGTGGTGAGGGAAATAACAACGAGTGTCGGCGGACGAAAATTTTTCGCCCTGGCGAATGCGGCGGAACACGAGGCCGGCACCCCGTCGGCAACCCCGGCGGACCGCACGAGCGAGCGCAGCGGAAAGCACCACAAAACTATGGCAACCACCCCGCCCGGCGCGCGGCGACCACGGCCTCGCCGCGGGTGCGGGCCCGCAGCTTCCGCATGGCCGACCGCAGGTACCCCTTGACCGTCTCCGGCGTCACCCCCAGGCGCTCCGCGGCGACCGCGTTCGTCGCCCCCGCCGCCACGCACGCCAGCACGTCCACCTCGCGCGGCGCGAGCCGGACCCGGGGCGACCCGGCGGACTCGGGCGTCAGCAGCGCACACGCGCCGAGCAGCTCCTCGCGCAGCTCCGGGTCCGCGATCCGCGGCGCCAGCGCCCGCAGGGCCGTGTGCGCCTCCCGCACCTGCTCCCACCCCGGGCCCGCCCCGTCACCGGCACCGGCCTCGGCGGCCAGGGTGCGGGCCTCCTCCCGGACCACCAGCGCCCGCTCCAGGTCCCGCGCCGCCTCCACGGCCACGTCCAGCATCCGCCCGCCCAGCGGCAGAGCCGTGCGCAGCGCCCCGTACAGCACCCCGCGCACCCGGTGGCGCACCACCACCGGCACGGCAAGCACCGAGCGCAGCCCCTCCGCGGCCACCGGGGCGTCGTACTCGTGGCTGATCTGCCGCGACGCCGAGTAGTCCGTCACCACGCACGGCCTGGACAGCGCCACCGTCTTGCCGCCCAGACCGGTGCCGGAGGTCACCGCCAGCGACCGCAGGGCGTGCGTCGCCGTGCCGCTCAGCTCGCTGATGCGCATCCGCTGCCCGGCCTCCATCAGGCCGCCGAACGCGACCGGAAGGCCGGTGCCCCGCCGCAGACGCAGCAGCGCGTCCCGTATCTCGACCGCGTCGGACGCGTCCGTCGTCACCTGATCGCCCCTTCACTACGGCTCCTGTGCGGGCGCACCCCCCGTTCGGGGGTAGTGAGACCTGCATCACGGATTACACGATGGCTCAGAGCCGCCCGGCAATGGTCCGGTACCCAGGAGGACAGATG
Organism: Streptomyces sp. WAC04114; assembly: GCF_019733245.1. Taxonomy (NCBI): domain Bacteria; kingdom Bacillati; phylum Actinomycetota; class Actinomycetes; order Kitasatosporales; family Streptomycetaceae; genus Streptomyces; species Streptomyces sp. WAC04114. The sequence goes on along the minus strand of NZ_JAIGQA010000001.1, from coordinate 154,136 downwards.
ACATCGGCGACGGAGCTGTTCCGCAGTGCGCGGGATTTCCTGCTGGAACACCGCGACGACTACCCGGCCGCCTACGCGGGCTTCCGCTGGCCGCGCCCCGAGTACTTCAACTGGGCGCTCGACTGGTTCGACGTGATCGCCCACGGCAACGCCCGCACCGCCCTGCACCTGGTCGAGGAGGACGGCCGTGAGACCCGGCTGTCCTTCGGGGAGATGTCGGTACGGTCGGCCCAGTTCGCCTCCTGGCTGCGCGACCGGGGCGTGCGCGCCGAGGACCGGATCCTCGTCATGCTCGGCAATCAGGCCGAACTGTGGATCACCGCCCTCGCCGCGATGAAACTGCGCGCGGTGGTCATCCCGGCCACCCCGCTGCTCGGCCCGGCCGACCTGCGCGACCGCGTCGAGCGGGGCCGGGTCCGGCACGTCATCGCGCGCCCGGAGGACACCGGCAAGTTCGGCGAGGTCCCCGGCGACTACACGCGCATCGCCGCGGGCGCCGCCGGCGCGGTGCCGGAGGGCTGGCTGCCGCTGGACGACGCCTACGAGGCCTCCGCCGACTTCACCCCCGACGGCCCGACCCGGGCCGACGACCCGCTGATGCTCTACTTCACCTCGGGCACCACCGCCCGGCCCAAGCTCGTCGAACACACCCACACCTCGTATCCGATCGGCCATCTGTCGACCATGTACTGGATCGGCCTGAAGCCCGGCGACGTGCATCTGAACATCTCCTCACCCGGCTGGGCCAAGCACGCCTGGTCCAATCTCTTCGCTCCATGGAACGCCGAGGCGACGGTCTTCCTGCACAACTACACGCGGTTCGACGCCGCTCGGCTCATGACGGAGATGGACCGGGCGGGCGTCACCACCTTCTGCGCCCCGCCGACCGTGTGGCGCATGCTCATCCAGGCCGACCTGACACAGCTGCGCACCCCGCCCCGCGAGGTCGTCGCGGCCGGTGAGCCGCTCAACCCCGAGGTCATCGAGCAGGTCCGCCGCGCCTGGAACATCACCATCCGCGACGGCTTCGGCCAGACCGAGACCGCCGTCCAGGTCGCCAACAGCCCCGGCCAGCCGCTCAAGACCGGTTCGATGGGCCGGCCGAGTCCCGGCTACCGCGTCGAACTCCTCGACCCCGTCTCCGGCGCGCCGGGCGCCACGGAGGGCGAGATCGCCCTCGACCTGTCGGAGCGCCCCGTCGGCCTGATGACCGGCTACCACGGTGACGCGGACCGCACGGCGGAGGCGATGGCCGGCGGCTACTACCGCACGGGCGACGTCGCCTCCCGGGACGACGAGGGCTACCTGACGTACATCGGGCGCAGCGACGACGTCTTCAAGGCCTCCGACTACAAGATCAGCCCGTTCGAGCTGGAGAGCGCGCTGCTGGAGCACGAGGCGGTCGCCGAGGCGGCGGTCGTGCCCGCCCCGGACGAACTGCGGCTCGCCGTCCCCAAGGCCTACGTCGTGCTGGCCGACGGCTGGGAGCCCGGCCCCGACACCGCCAAGGTCCTGTTCGAGCACTCCCGCGAGGCCCTGGCCCCCTACAAACGCATCCGCCGCCTGGAGTTCGGCGAGCTGCCCAAGACCGTCTCCGGCAAGATCCGCCGGATCGAGCTGCGTGAGGCCACGGCGGCCGGGTCGGGCGCCGAGTACCGCGAGGAGGACTTCCGGTGAACTCCTACAGCCACGGCACCGGCGCGACGGCGCTGCTCGGCGACACCATCGGCGCCAATCTGGACCGGGCCGTGGCGGCCTGGCCGGACCGCGAGGCGCTGGTCGACGTGCCGTCCGGACGGCGCTGGACGTACGCCGAGTTCGGTGCGGCGGTCGACGAACTCGCCTCCGCCCTGCACGCCTCCGGTGTCGCCAAGGGCGACCGGGTGGGCATCTGGGCGGTCAACTGCCCCGAGTGGGTGCTCGTCCAGTACGCCACCGCCCGCATCGGCGCGATCATGGTGAACATCAACCCGGCGTACCGCACCCACGAGGTGGAGTACGTCCTGAAGCAGGCGGGCGTGTCCCTGCTCTTCGCCTCCCTCAGCCACAAGACGAGCGACTACCGGGCAATGGTCGAGCAAGTCCGCGGAGCCGTCCCGGAGTTGCGGGAGGTGTCTTACTTCGGCGACCCGGGCTGGGAGGCGCTGCTCGGCCGGGCGACCCCCGACGCGGTGTACGCGGAGCTCAGCTGCGACGACCCGATCAACATCCAGTACACGTCGGGCACGACGGGCTTCCCCAAGGGCGCGACCCTCTCCCACCACAACATCCTCAACAACGGCTATTTCGTGGGTGAGTCGATCGCCTACACCGAGCAGGACAGAATCTGCATCCCGGTCCCCTTCTACCACTGCTTCGGCATGGTCATGGGGAATCTGGCCGCCACCTCGCACGGCGCCTGCATGGTCATCCCCGCCCCGTCCTTCGACCCGAAGGCGACCCTGGACGCGGTCCAGCAGGAGCGCTGCACCTCGCTCTACGGCGTCCCGACCATGTTCATCGCGGAGCTGAACCTCCCCGACTTCGCCTCCTACGACCTCTCCTCCCTGCGCACCGGCATCATGGCGGGCTCGCCCTGCCCGGTGGAGGTGATGAAGCGGGTGGTCGCCGAGATGCACATGGCGGAGGTCTCCATCTGCTACGGCATGACCGAGACGTCCCCGGTGTCGCTGCAGACCCGCAGGGACGACGACCTGGAGCACCGCACCGGCACGGTCGGCCGGGTCCTGCCGCACATCGAGGTCAAGATCGTCGACCCGGCGACAGGGGTCACCCAACAGCGCGGCAGGGCGGGTGAGTTGTGCACCCGCGGCTACAGCGTGATGCTCGGCTACTGGAATGAGCCGGAGAAGACCGCCGAGTCCGTCGACGCCGGCCGCTGGATGCACACGGGCGACCTCGCCGTGATGCGCGAGGACGGCTACGTCGAGATCGTCGGCCGCATCAAGGACATGATCATCCGCGGCGGGGAGAACATCTACCCCCGCGAGATCGAGGAGTTCCTCTACGGCCACCCCAAGATCCAGGACGTCCAGGTCGTCGGCGTCCCGCACGAGCGCTACGGCGAGGAGGTCCTGGCCTGCGTCATCGCCCGCGACCCGGCCGACCCGCCGACGCTGGAGGAGGTCCGGGCCTTCTGTGAGGGGCAGTTGGCGCACTACAAGGTCCCGAGCGGGCTGCGGATCCTCGACTCCTTCCCGATGACGGTGTCGGGGAAGGTGCGCAAGGTGGAGCTGCGGGAGAGGTTCGCGGACGGCTGAGGTGCGCGCTCGCACCGGTCACAGTGGCGCGCGCATGCACACCCGGGGCCAGCGGTCGAGGCCGTGCCCGGCCTCCGTCGCGCGGATCGCGCGGAGGCCGGGTGTCAGGTCCGCCTCGGGGAGGGGCCGGAAGCCGAGGCGGGCGTAGTAGGGGGCGTTCCACGGGACCTCCGTGAAGGTGGTCAGCGTCAGGGCCGTCAGGCCCTCCTCGCGGGCGCGGTCGGCGGCGTGGGCCAGGAGGGCGCGGCCCACGCCCCGGCGCGCGGCGCGCGGGTGGACCGAGACCTGTTCGATGTGCAGGGCGCCGTCCACGGGTTCAGCGAGGAGGTAGGCGACCGGCAGGTCCCCCTCGTCCACCGCCACCCAGCAGCGGCCCGCCCGGCGGTAGCGCTCCAGGATGTCGAGCGCGGGCGGATCGTCGTCCGCGATCTCCGGCATGCCGAACTCACGGAAGGGCGCTCCGGCGGCCCGTTCGATGTCCTGCAGGACCGGGAGTTCGGCTCGGGTGGCGAGGCGGATGCGCATGCGGTGAGTATGCGGCGCGGTGGGGCCCGGGGTCAGGGCGCCCGGTTCCCGAGGCCGTCGGCGGCCAGCGTCTCGGCCGGGGTGTTCACCGGCCTGGGCGTGCCGGTGAGGTCCAGCACGAACAGCGGGACGCCGAGGGCGTCGGCGCGGGTCCGGGCGTCGTCGGCGTACCCGGAGAGGGAGAAGTAGAGGCAGTCCGCGGATTCCGTCATGGCCGTCAGCCACAGGCACTCCACGTCCCGCAGGGTCGCCGGGCGCGCCGCTGGATCCACCTGGGCGACGACACCGCGGGCGGCGAGACCGATGCCGGAGGGCGGACGCTGGTCCGCCCTGCGCACGCCCCGGTAGCCGAGCCAGCGCAGATACAGGGCGGTGGCCGTGACCGCGTCGCGCGCGGTGCGGATCGTGACGGAGAGGAAGGGCGGCCGGGCAGGACGCGCCGCGGCGGCGAGTGCCGCGGCATCGCGCGGACGGTCGGGCTGGTCGGGCCGGTGGGCCGAGTCCTGCCGAGGGTCCCGGTCGATGGCGTCCTCCTGGCCGGCCGCGCCGCTTCGGCCGTTGCCCGGGCCCCGGGCGGCTGCCGTGCCGCGCGCCGTGCCGTCCTGGCCGGTCTTCGGTTCCCGGCCGGCTGCCGTGCCGTCCTGGTCGGTCTTCGGCTCCTGGCCGGGCGGGCCCTCGTGGCCGGTCGCGCCGCTTCGGCCGTTGCCCGGGCCCCGGGCGGCTGCCGTGCCGCGCGCCGTGCCGTCCTGGTCGGTCTTCGGTTCCCGGCCGGCTGCCGTGCTGTCCTGGTCGGTCTCCGGGCCCCGGGCGGCCGCCGTTCCGCTTTCGTCCCCCGCGGCGGCCCGGCCCGTCGCGCCCCGTTCCGCCACCACCGCCACCCGCAGCACCACCCCGCACGCGCACCCCACCTCCGGACGCGGCCACTCCCCGCGGCGCCCGCAGGAGCCGCACCGCACCGTCACCCAGTCGTCCTGCCAGTTCCGGTGCGACACGGGCGTCGCCGACCCGTCGCGGTCCAGGCGCGGGGCGACCGGCGCGCCGCACACGCAGGGGTACGCCGGTGCCGTGTAGCGGTGCTCGCGGCGGCAGGCCGGGCAGCGCACCGGAACGGTCTCTGCCATGTCCACTCCAGAACCGTGTCGTATCGGGACGGCGTGCCCATCGTGCTCCCTCCGGTCCCGGCCTGTCCGGCGCTTGCCGTCTCTTGACGCCCTTCGTCCACCCCACATACATTCATTCCAGATCGTAGAAAATAATTTCCGCAATACGGAAGAGCTCACCGCGGGGCGCGACGGGAGTGCGAATCCGACAGCCGAAGCAGGAGTACTCGATGGCTCGAATGACCGCTGCCCGCGCGGCAGTTGAGATCCTCAAGCGTGAGGGCGTCGCCGACGCGTTCGGTGTCCCCGGCGCGGCGATCAACCCGTTCTACGCGGCGCTCAAAGCCTCCGGCGGCATCGCCCACACCCTCGCCCGGCACGTCGAGGGCGCCTCGCACATGGCCGAGGGCTACACCCGCACCCATCCCGGCAACATCGGCGTCTGCATCGGCACCTCGGGCCCGGCCGGCACCGACATGATCACGGGGCTGTACTCCGCGATCGGTGACTCCATCCCGATCCTGTGCATCACGGGCCAGGCCCCGACCGCCGTGATCCACAAGGAGGACTTCCAGGCCGTCGACATCGCCTCCATCGCGGGGCCGGTCACGAAGATGGCCGTCACCGTGCTGGAGGCAGCGCAGGTCCCGGGCGTCTTCCAGCAGGCCTTCCACCTGATGCGCTCCGGCCGCCCCGGCCCGGTCCTCATCGACCTGCCGATCGACGTCCAGCTGACGGAGATCGAGTTCGACCCGGAGACCTACGAGCCGCTCCCGGTCTACAAGCCCGCCGCGACCCGGGCCCAGATCGAGAAGGCCATCGGGATGCTGAACGCCTCCGAGCGGCCGCTGATCGTCGCGGGCGGCGGCGTCATCAACGCCGACGCGGCCGAACTCCTCGTCGAGTTCGCCGAACTGACGGGCACTCCGGTCGTCCCGACCCTGATGGGCTGGGGCCTGCTGCCCGACGACCACGAGCTGAACGCCGGCATGGTGGGCCTGCAGACCTCGCACCGCTACGGCAACGCGACCTTCCTGGAGTCCGACTTCGTCCTCGGCATCGGCAACCGCTGGGCCAACCGCCACACCGGCAAGCTCGACGTCTACACGGCCGGGCGGACGTTCGTGCACGTCGACATCGAGCCCACCCAGATCGGCAAGATCTTCGCCCCGGACTACGGCATCGCCTCGGACGCCAAGGCCGCCCTGGAGCTGTTCGTCGAGGTGGCCCGCGAGCTGAAGGCGGCCGGCACGCTGCCCGACCGTTCCGAGTGGGCCGAGGCCGCGCAGGAGCGCAAGGCGACCCTCCAGCGCCGTACGCACTTCGACGACATCCCGATCAAGCCGCAGCGCGTCTACGAGGAGATGAACAAGGCCTTCGGCCCGGAGACCCGGTACGTCTCCACCATCGGCCTCTCGCAGATCGCCGGCGCCCAGATGCTGCACGTCTACCGGCCCCGGCACTGGATCAACTGCGGCCAGGCCGGCCCGCTCGGCTGGACCATCCCGGCCGCGCTCGGCGTCGCCAAGGCCGACCCGGAGGCGTCCGTCGTCGCGCTCTCCGGCGACTACGACTTCCAGTTCATGCTGGAGGAACTCGCCGTCGGCGCGCAGCACCGGATCCCCTACGTCCACGTCCTGGTGAACAACTCCTACCTGGGCCTGATCCGGCAGGCGCAGCGGGCGTTCGAGATCGACTTCCAGGTGAACCTGGAGTTCGAGAACCTCAACTCGCCGGAGCTCGGCGTGTACGGCGTCGACCACGTGAAGGTCGCCGAGGGCCTCGGCTGCAAGGCGATCCGCGTCACCGACCCCGCCGAGCTGGGCGACGCTTTCGAGCAGGCCAAGAAGCTGGCCGCGGAGCACCGGGTCCCGGTCGTGGTCGAGGCGATCCTGGAGCGCGTCACCAACATCTCCATGTCGACGACCAACGACATCGGCAACGTCGTGGAGTTCGAGGAGATCGCCACCGAGCCCGGCCACGCGCCGACCTCGATCAAGGCGCTGAAGGTCTGACATCCGCGCGGCACGAGGGGCGGCCCGTCCGGAAGGACGGTCCGCCCCTTCGGCCTCCCGCCGGGATTCCCGCTCCGGGGCTCAGTCCCCGCCGCTTCCGCCTCCGCCGCCACCGCCGCAGTAGTAGACGCCCCCACCGACGCCGCCCGTCCCGCGCGGCGCGTGCGTGGGGAGGTCCGGGCGGCCCACCTCGGCCCGGCGGACCAGACCCGCCCGCAGGGCGAACCGCGGCACCAGCAGCCGCAGGGCTGCCTCACCGTGCAGGGCGACCAGCAGCAGCCGTGCGTGGTCGGTCAGGCCCTGCCGACGCGCCGGCAGGGGATGCTCGTGCCGCAGCTCCCGGACGTGGCGGCGGGCGGCGCGGGTCGCGCCGAGCAGGGGATGGCGCAGCAGGCCCGCCTCCGCGAGCGGGATGCGCATGACGGCCACCGCGAGGCGGATGTCGGGGTCCTTCACCAACGCCTTGGGAGGCGCGGGCGCGCGCAGACAGCCGTGTACAGCGGCCGCCAGGGGAGAGGTCGGTTCCACGGCCTCCACCCCTTCCACGGCGTCCGCGACACGCGCCCGGATCGTCCCGGGCAGGTTCGCCCCCACCAGGCCCCGCAGATGCAGCTCCACCACGGCGACCGTGACGGCGGCCCGCGGGCCTTCCCCCAGCAGTGCGATCTCGTGCGGCTCCAGCCGGACCGCCGTACCGTCGCGCATGGCCTCACCCCCGTACCGGGGCCCGCCGCCCCCGTGCCGACGGGCCCCGTGTGACGAGAATGTGCCCGGCCCCGGGGGCGGTTGAAGCCCCCGGGGCCGGGTTCAGAGCTTGATTTGAGGGTTCCGTACGGGCTGTACGACCGGTGCCGTAGACGCGCTCACGCCTCGTGGTGCTCCGACAGCCCCGGCCAGTCGTCCGGCCCGCCGCCCTGCCACTCCACGAGGTCGCTCTCCGCGACGTCCGTGACGTACAGGTCGGCCAGGCGCAGGATCTCGGCGACGTCGTCGGTGTGGGTGGCGACGCCCAGCGGCTCCTCGCCCAGGGTGACCCGGCGGGAGCCGTCCAGGGCGGGGGCGTGGACCACGACATGCGGTTGCTCGGTGGGAGGTGCCATGCCTTCAGGCTGCTGCGAACGGGACCGATCCGCACCCTGAAAGCGGCTGGCCGTCCGGCGGCGCGAGGCTGGGCGCGACAGGACGTTCGCGCCGCCGGACGGGGTCTGGGGGGGGTGGGTGGTGCTGGGACCGCGGCGGGTGCGACGGGCTCCGGGGCCGGCTTCCCTCAGGTCGAGAAGCCGGTCCGGGCCCTTCACCACCGCACTGGCTCGCAGCCGCCGCGGTCCGCGCCCTGACCGTGTCCGTGCCCGGGGGACCACCCCTCATCCGGGTCGCCCCGGGCGGTCGGACACGGTCAGGGAGTTCAGTCCTCGCGCAGGGCGCGGACCGCCTCCTCCACGCGCCGCCCGTACGCGGGGTCGGCGGCGTGGAAGTGCGCGAGGTTCTTCTCGATCACGTCGTCGCGGGAGACCTGGGACGGGCCCCCAGCGATGTTCGCGACCAGGCGGGACTTCTCCTCGGCGGACATCAGCCGGAACAGCTCGCCGGCCTGGAAGAAGTCGTCGTCCTTGGTGTGCGGGGGCGCCTCGTGGGTGCCCGTGTGGCCGTTCACCGCCAGCGGCGCCGCGAGCGGGCGGCCGGTCTCGACCGGGCCGTCGTAGGAGTTCGGCTCGTAGTTCTTGGCGTACCGGCCCTGGGAGTTGGACGCCATGAGGCCGTCGCGGCCGTAGTTCTGCGCGGTCGTGGCCTTCGGCGGGTTGACGGGCAGCAGGGTGTGGTTGACGCCCAGGCGGTAGCGGTGGGCGTCCGCGTAGGCGAACAGGCGCCCCTGGAGCATCTTGTCCGGGGAGGGGCCGATGCCGGGCACGAAGTTGTTCGGGGAGAACGCGGCCGAAGTGGTACTTGACGAAGAAGGCCTCGCCCCGGCTGTTCGTCCACTGGTAGGTGTGCGAGCCGTAGCCGTTCATGTGCCGGTACGAGGCCGGGATGCCGCGGTCGCCCATCAGCCAGGTCACCTGGTGGGTGGCCTCGGGGGAGTGCGCCCAGAAGTCCCACACGTTGTCCGGCTCCTGACGGCCCGTTGGGGGCACCTCCCACGCCTTTCGGGCAGTGGGGGAGGGTCGCGCTTCTGCGAGTGGATGAAGTCCGGGAACTTGATCGGGTCCTTGATGAAGAACACTGGGGTGTTGTTCCCGACGAGGTCGTAATTGCCCTCCTCGGTGGAGAAGCGCAGGAACACCTCGGTGCGCTTGCCGACCGCGGAGAGGAAGTCGGCGTGGGTGAAGTCCGTGACGTCGTACGTCACTTCGAAGTGGCCGTACGCACCCGAGCCGCGGGCGTGCACTACACGCTCCGGGATGCGCTCGCGGTTGAAGCGCGCCGGCTTCTCCAGCAGATGCTGGTCCTGGAGCAGGAGCGGGCCGCCGACGCCGGCGGCGGCGGAGTTCTGGTTGTCGGCGACGGGGGCACCGGACGCGGTGGTGAGCACGCGCTGCGACATCGTGACCTTCCGTACGAGAGGGCAGCGGAAATGTGTTTCCGCTTTGTGGAGCCTAGGGTCGGGGCGAGCGGAGCGTCAACAGTTTGTTGAAGTGGTGGGCATGGCTGGTTCCGGGCGGCGGCGCCCCTTTGGGCGCGACAGGACAGGTGTCAGGGGCGGCGCCGCCCGGGGATCGGGGACCCCCGGGGTCACGAGGGTCGGGGGAGGGTCAGACCTGGGCGCCGGAGAGCCGCTCCACGGCCCGCAGCAGCGCCGAGTGGTCGAGGCCGCCGTCGCCCTGCGCGCGCAGGGACGCGACCAACTGGGCGACCACGGCGCCGACGGGCAGGGCCGCGCCGACATTGCGGGCGGCGTCGGTGACGATGCCCATGTCCTTGTGGTGCAGGTCGATCCGGAAGCCCGGCTTGAAGTCCCGGCCGAGGAAGTTGTCCTTCTTGCGGGTCAGCACGGTCGACCCGGCGAGCCCGCCGCCCAGCACATCCAGGGCCGCCTTCAGGTCCACGCCGGACTTCTCCAGGAACACCACGGCCTCGGCGCACGCCTGGATGTTCACGGCGACGATCAGCTGGTTGGCGGCCTTCACGGTCTGGCCGGAGCCGTGCGGACCGCACAGCACGATGGTCTTGCCGAGGGCCTCCAGGACCGGCTTCGCGGTGTCGAAGTCGGCCTGCTCGCCGCCGACCATGATGGACAGCACGGCCTCGATGGCGCCGGCCTCGCCGCCGGACACCGGGGCGTCCAGGACGCGGATGCCCTTGCCCTTGGCCGCCTTCGCCAGGTCGACCGAGGTCTGCGGGGTGATCGAGGACATGTCGATCAGCAGCGCGCCGGACCGCGCGTTCTCCAGGATGCCGTCCGGGCCGTAGGCGATGGCCTCGACCTGCGGGGAGGCCGGGACCATCGTGATGACGACGTCGGCGTCCTTCACGGCCTCGGCGATCGAGCCGGCCGCGGTGCCGCCGGCGGCGGCCAGCCGGTCCAGCTTGTCCTGCTCCAGCGTGTAGCCGGTGACCTGGTAGCCCGCCTTGATCAGGTTCTCGGACATGGGGGAGCCCATGATGCCGAGGCCAATCCAGGCGACCTTGGGAAGTGTGCTCATGATGGGGGTGCCTTTCGGGTTCGGGGTCAGCGGGCCAGCCAGTCGAAGGCCTCGGCGCTCGGGCGGTCGCCCGGCTTGTACTCGAGGCCGACCCAGCCGTCGTAGCCCGCCTTCTTCAGCTGGTCGAGGAGGTCTTCGAGGGGCAGCGAGCCGGTCCCCGGCGCGCCGCGTCCCGGGTTGTCGGCGATCTGCACGTGCCCGGTCTTCGCGGCGAACCGCTCGATCACCGCGGGGAGGTCCTCGCCGTTCATGGACAGGTGGTAGAGGTCCATGAGGAAGCGGGCGTTGCCCAGCCCCGTCGCCTCGTTGACCCGGTCGACGGCGGTCACGGCAGCCGGGGCCGACACCAGCGGGTACAGCGGGGACTCGGGCCGGTTCAGCGCCTCGATCAGCAGGACCGCGCCGATCCGGTCGGCGGCCCGGGCCGCGAGGACCAGGTTCTCCAGGGCGAGCGCGTCCTGCTCGGCCGGATCCACGCCCTCGACGCGGTTGCCGTACAGCGCGTTGAGCGCCGTGCAGCCCAGGGAGGCGGCGAAGTCGGCGGCCACGTCGATGTTGGCGCGGAACCGCTCCGACTCCTCACCGGGGATCGACAGGGCGCCGCGGTCCGGGCCCGGGAGCTGTCCGGCGTAGAAGTTCAGACCGGTGAGCCGGACACCGGCCTCCTCGATCGCGCGCCTCAGGGCGTCGAGCTCGGACTGCTCGGGGACCGGCGAGTCGACCCAGGGCCACCACAGCTCGACCGCGGTGAAGCCCGCCGCGGCGGCGGCCGCGGGGCGCTCCGGGAGGGGGAGCTCCGTGAAGAGGATCGACAGGTTGACGTTGAAGCGCTGGTCTGCGAATCCCATCGGGCTCGGCGCTCCCTTCCTGTAGTTTCCGTAATGCGGAAGTTGCTTTCTGCTTACTGGAAGATTGCCTGTGACCGGGAAGGACTGTCAAGAGCGACCACAAAAAAGAGCGCCCCCGCGCGGGGGGCGCGGGGGCGCAGGGGCGGTGGAGGTTCAGAGCGCGTCGACGCCGCTCACCCTCCAGCCCCCGGAGGTCCGGGTGAGCGTCATCCGCACTCGGTTCAGGTCGACGCGGGCCCCCGTGACCTGGGTGCTTTTGGTCACCTGGTTGACGAAGAGCAGCACGACCGCCCGGTCCGGGGAGGCCGACACGACGGACGCCGCCGGGGCGCCACCGCCCGCCGGCTCCACGACCGCCGCCTTCACCACCCCGTGGTACTTACGGGCGGTCGGCCCGACCACCGTCTTCGTGGTCCTGCCGTACTCGTCGCGGAAGTCACCGGTCAGATGTGCGCGCGCCCGGGCGAAGTCGCGGTCCAGGCGCCGGTAGTCGTACGACAGCACGACCGGAGCCGCCTTCCGCGCCGCGGCGAGCGCCTCCTGCCGGGCCTGGTCCGCGCGATGCCCCTCCCGGTACTGGCGGCCGAGCACGGCGATCGCGACCAGACCCGCCACGAGCAGGACGGCCGACGCGGCGGTGAGCAGCCTCCCGCGCGGGAACCGCCGTACACGCGTGCTCTCCCGCGGCTCCTCCTCGGCGGCCTCGGGCGACGGCTCCGGCGGGTCGTCCCAGGCGCCCCCCGGCGCGTCGACGACCATCGTGCGCCCGGAGCCGGGCTCCTCCTCCCGAAGCGGCGGTACCTCGTCCGCCGGGGACGAGACGGCGCTCCCGCCGGACTCGGGACGATGCGGGCGCCGGGCGCGCTTGGCCGCCGCGCGGGCCGCCGCGGTCATGGTGCGGCCGGCGGGGGAACCGGCGCCGCGGACGCGGGAGGTCGGATTCGCCACGGTCTTTCTCCTCACAGGCGGTACGGGGGTGGTACGGGAGGTCAGCCGACGAACTCGACGTCGGAGGTCAGCCAGCGGCCGTCCCGGTGCACGAGGTCGAGCTGCAGCCGGTAGGTGCGCGCCTCCCCGTCCGGCACGGCGGTGTTGGTCACCTTGCTGTCGGCGACGACCAGCACCCGGGCCGAACGCGCGTCGGACCGCACGATGCCCGCTTCGAGGACCTGACCCTCGGACACCGACTTGTTCCCGGCGACGAGCTCGGTCAACTGCGCGGTCTGCGCGGCGAACTGCTTCCTGAAGTCGCCGGTCGCGCCCTTCAGCACGTTCCGGCTGTCCCGGTCGTAGTGCCGGTAGTCGAGCGAGGTGAAGTTCAGCGCCGACTGCCGGGCCGCCGCCAGGATCTCCTGGCGGTGCTGCTCCGCCGCGCGCTGGTCGTGCGTCTGGAGGGCGAGCCAGACCCCGAGCGCCGTGGTCAGGGCCGTCGCGGCGACGAGCCCCGCCGACCGGGCCCTGCGGCGCCCGGCGGACTCCTCGGTGCGGCAGCCGCTGTCCGCCCGTCCGGCGGCCAGGCGTCGCAGCGGTCGAAGGGCCCGGGTGAGGGAGCCGCCTATCAGCGGGAGGAGGCCCCCGCTCATGCCATCGGTCCGACGAGCAGCCATTGCCACGAGTCCTTTCCGAACACGGTCTGTTCGCCGCCCGTCGAGCCGATCTCGACGGGCGTTCCGTCCGGGCCGGTTGCCACACCGGTCTCCGGGTCGTACGGGGCGACGTACGCGGCCGGGTCGGCGCCGCCGGAACGGCCGGACGCGCCGGGGGCGTTCTGCGCCCCGCGCACCGAGGTGCCGCCGCCGCGCGGCGCCGTGCAGCGCGCGTCGGTGTTCGCCGGGCGCGTGCCGGTGTCCGCGGGGTCGCGCCGCCGCGTGCCGTACCCCTGGGTGCACGGCGGCGGGTCGTCGGCGTTGAGGACGAGGCCGAAGTGGGTGGTGCCGTCCCCCGGGACGACGGTGTGGCTGCCCGCGACCACCACCGGGAAGGTGACCAGGGCCTGCTCCACGCCGGGCAGCCGGGCCACGGTGACCTGGCCGCCGCTGATGAGGTTGGCCAGCAGGACCGGCAGATGCGGGCGGGTGGACCGCAGCAGCGAGTTGACCTCCTGTCCGGCGGGCACCGCGTTGCCGATCAGCCGGCGCAGGTCGCCGTCGCTCGACTTCAACTCCGCGGTGAGCGCCGCCAGATCGCGGGAGAACGACTTGATGGACGAGCCCTGGTCGGCCTGCGTCTTGAGTACCTTCCGCGAGTCCTCGATCAGCGAGACCGTCTCCGGGAGCGAGTCGGAGGCCGACTCCACGAGCGCGTTGCCCGAGTCCACCAGCCGGCCCAGGCGGGGCCCCGTGCCGGAGAAGGCCTCACCCAGTTCGTCGACGGTGACGCGCAGGTCCTCCTTGCCGACCGAGGTGACGAGCCGGTCGAGGCTGAGGACCATGTCCGTGACGGGCAGCGGCACCCGGGTGTCCTCGCGCGGGATCGCGCTGCCGTCCAGCAGGTACGGGCCGCCCGAGCGGCGCGGCTGCAGGTCGACGTACTGCTCGCCCACCGCCGAGCGGTTCGCCACCACCGCCAGCGTGTCCGCCGGGATGCGCGGCGTGCCGTCCTCGATCTCCAGGGCCACCGAGACACCTTCGGAGCCGGACAGCCGCAGAGCGCCGACCCGGCCCACCGGCACCCCGCGGTAGGTGACCTCCGCGCCACTGAAGATGCCGCCGGAGTCGGAGAAGTCGGCCCGCACGGTGTAGCCGCGGTCGAGGAGACCGTCCACCAGGCCCGTGTACTCGGCGCCGACGTACGACACCCCCACGGCGGTGACGGTCGCGAAGGCGAGCAGCTGGGCCTTGACCGTACGTGTGATCACGGCTGTATCCCCTTCAGCATGAGCTCCGCGAGCGCGAGGTCGATCCCCGGCGGGAGGCGGCGCGCGTCGGGCAGAGGCCCGTGGGCCGCGGTGCACACCGGCGGGCACAGCGGGTCGGTGTCCCGGGGCGCTGGGGGTTCGACGGGCGTGTCCGGCACGTCCGGTGCCTCCGGCAGGGCCGTCGGTGAGGGCAGGCCGGGCACCTCGGGAACGTCGGGCACATCCGGGAGGCCCGGAAGGTCCGGGGCCTCGGGTCCGCCCGAGTCGCCGTCCTTGCCGCCGGGCTTGGCGGCGAGGTTGCCGTAGATGCCCGCCAGGTCCAGGTCGGCGGTCACATGGAGGTTGACGTAGTCACCCTCGACGGCGTCCACCGCGTTGCGCGGAAACGGGTAAGTGGTGAGCAGTTCCAGGGAGTTGGGCAGGTCGTCGCCCGCCTTGTTGAGCTGCTCCAGGATCGGCCGCAGCTGCCTGAGGTTGGCGACCGTGTCGTCCCGCGAGGCGTTGACGACCCTGGTTCCCGTCTTGCCCAGCTTCGACAGGGCGGTGAGCATCTTCGTCAGGTCGCGCCGCTGGTCGGCGAGGACCTTCAGCGCGGGCGGCATCGTGTCGAGGGCCGTGGCGATCGTCTTCTTCTCCTTCCCGAGCCGCTTGGCCAGCCGGTCGATGCCCTTGAGCGCGCGGACGATGTCCTCGCGCCGGCCGTCCAAGCCGCCGATGAACGTGTTCAGTTCCTTGAGCAGGGACTTCACCCGGTTCTCGCGGCCCTGGAGGGCCTTGTTCAGCTCCACCGTGATCGTCTTGAGCTGGGCGACCCCGCCACCGTTCAGCAGCGCGGACAGGGCGGACAGCACCTCCTCGACCTCCGGGTTGCGGCCGCTGCGGGACAGCGGGATCAGGTCGCCGTCGCGCAGCCGTCCGGCGGGTGCGGTGCCGGCCGGGGAGGACAGTGCCACGTACTTCTCGCCGAGCATGCTGGTCTGCCGCAGTTCGGCGACCGCGTTGCCCGGCAGCTTCACCGAGTCGGCGACCCGCAGTCGTACGCGCGCGTGCCACCCGTCGAGTTCCACCTTCTCTACGGCGCCCACGGTGACGTTGTCGACCTTGACCGCCGACTGCGGCACCAGGTCGAGCACGTCCCGGAACTCGACCGTGACGTGGTAGGCACGGCCGTCCGCGGCGGCGCCCCCGGGGAGCGGGACGTCGTACCAGCCGTTGAACTCACAGCCGGACAGCAGCAGCGTCCCGACCGTCGCCCACACGACCGCCCCGGCTCTCGTGCGCCCGGCTCCTGTGCGCCCGCCGCTCATGCGTCCGCCTCCAGGAGTCCGCCGAGCGTCCGGTCGACCGAGCCCGTGCTCGGTACCACCGGCGCCTTCGGCACCGCGGGCAGGGAGTCGAAGAGCTTGTCCAGCTCCTTGCAGTCCGGGTTCTTGCCGCCCTCGTCGCCGGTCGTCCTCAGCAGGGAGCACAGCAGGTCGGCCGGGTCCTGCGACTGCTGGGCGTTGTTGCGGGTGTCGAGGGTGCCGGCGGACGGGTTGTAGGCGTTCTGCAGGTTGCCCAGTCCGGTGGGGGCCACCTCCAGCAGCTCCTTCAGCGCGGCCCGTTGGGTGACCAGCACCTTGGTGACCTTGCTGAGGCCCTTGACGTCCGAGGCCAGGGTCTTCTTGTTCTTCTTCACGAAGTCGGCCACGTCACCGAGCGCCGCCGCCAGGTACTTCAGCGCCGCCGCCAGGTCCTTGCGCTCCCCGGCCAGCTGACCGGCCACCGTGGCGAGGCTGCCGTTGAACGACCGCACGCTCTTGTCGTCGGCCGCCAGCGCGGCGGTGAAGACCTGGAGGTTGCGCACGGTGCCGAACAGGTCGCCGCGGCCGTCGGACAGGGTGGTCACCGCCTTGGAGAGGTCATCCACCGTCCGGTTCAGGTTCTTGCCCTGCCCTTCGAGGTTGTCCGCGCTCACGCCCAGCAGCCGCGCCAGGGAGCCGTCCTGGTTCGCGCCCTTCGGGCCGAGCGCCTCGGACGTGGTGTGCAGGCTGTCGAAGACCCGGTCCAGTTCGACCGGTACGGCCGTCCGCGACTCGGGGATGACGTCGCCGTCCCGCAGCACCGGCCCCTTGCGGTACACCGGCAGCAGCTGCACGTAACGGTCGCTGACCACCGAGGAGTTGATGATCGCGGCCTGCGCTCCGGCGGGGACCTCGCGGCCCTCGTCGTACTCCAGCTCGACCCGCACCCGGCCGCCCTCCGGCGTGATCGTCCTGACCTCGCCGATCCGGACGCCGAGCACACGGACGTCCGAGCCGGGATAGATGCCCACGGTGCGCGGGAAGTACGCCGTGACGCGAACGGACCCGGAGCGGGGCCACAGGGCGACGGTGAGCGCGCCGGCGACCGCGAGCGCGGTGAGCAGTGCGAGAGCCTTCAGGCGCTTGTTCACGGCGTGTCTCCCGTCCGCGGGGCCACCGGAGCGGCCACCAGGTTCTGGACGTAGGCGTCGAACCAGCGGCCGTTGCCCAGGGTGTTGGTGAAGACCCGCACGTACGGGGCGAGCAGTGCGACGCTGCGGTCGAGGCTCGCCTGGTTGCGTTCGAGCATCCTGACGAAGGTGTTCAGTCCCTTGAGCGCGGGCCCGATCTCCTCGCGGTTGTCCTCGACCAGGCCGGAGAGCTGGATGCCGAGCGCGGCGGAGCTCTTGAGCAGCTTGTGGATCGCCGTGCGCCGCTTGCTGATCTCCTTGAACAGCTTGTCGCCGTCCTCGACCAGCGCGGTGAAGTCCCCGGTGCGGTCGGCCAGCACGCCGGTGACACCGTTCGCGTGGTCGAGGAGCCCGCGCAGCGCCTTGTCGCGCGAGGCCACCGTCCGGGAGATCCTCGACAGCCCCTTGATGGAGGCGCGTACCTCCTCGGGCGAGTCCTGGAAGGTGGTGGAGATGGTGTCCAGCGCCTTCGCGAGCCGTTGCGTGTCGACCTCCTCGGTCGTGGTGGTCAGATCGCTGAACGCCTGTACGACGTCGTACGCAGAGACCGTCCGCCGCAGCGGGATCTCGCTGCCCGGCTTCAGCCGGCCGGGCCCCTTCGGGTGCAGGGCGAGGTACTTCGCGCCGAGGATCGTCTTCACCCGGATCGAGGCGCCCGTCTCGGAGCCGACCTCCGGATCGCCCTTGACCTTGAAGGTCACCTCGACGTGGTCGCCGGCCAGATCGACCTCCTCGACCTTGCCGACCTTCACCCCGGCGATCCGCACCTCGTCGCCCGGCTTCAGCCCGCCGGCCTCCGAGAAGGCCGCGCTGTACGTCTCGCCGCCGCCGATCAGCGGCAGGCTGTCGGCGTTGAACGCGGCGGCCGTCAGCAGGGCCAGAGCGGTCAGGCCGACGGCGCCGATCACCACCGGGTTGTGGTCGCGGAACGGCTTCGGGCGCGGTCGGCGCAGCCGGACGCGCGGCAGCTTCGGCGGCAGGATCCGCACCTTCACCAACGGCTCGGGGCGACAGGCCCCGCGTTTCGGCGGCTTGGGGCTCCTGCGCGGCTTCGGCAGCCCCGGCAGCTTCGGCGGCAGGATCCGCACCTTCACCAACGGCTCGGGGCGACGGCGGCGCCGCCGTATGACGCGCGGGCTCATCCGCCGCACCTCGCCCGCGCCACGTGCATCTCGGGAGTGAGCACCTGCTTCGTCTTCGGCAGCACGATCCGGCCGTCGAAGTCGCAGAGGTAGAAGTTGAACCACGAGCCGTAGGACGCCGTCCCGGTCAGCTCGTTCAGCTTGTTCGGCAGCCGCTTCAGCACGCCCTCCACGGTCTTCTCGTTCCTGTTCAGCGTTCCGGTGAGATCGGTCAGCCCGGCGATGTCGTCCTTCAGGGCCGGGCGGGCGTCCTCCAGCAGCCCCGAGGTGGCCTCGGTGAGGTTGCCGATGCTCACCAGCGACGACCCGATGGGCCTCCGGTCGGCGGACAGCCCGGAGATCACCCGCCGTAGCTGCTTCAGCAGCCCGGAGAAGCGGGCACCGCGCTTGTCGAGCGTCTTCAGCACGGTGTTGAGGTTGTCGATCACGGAGCCGATCAGCTTGTCGCGGCCCGCGAGCGTCGTGGTGAGCGACGCGGTGTGCGCGAGCAGGCTGTTGACCGTGCCGCCCTCGCCCTGGAGGGTCTTGATGATCTCGGTGGCGAGCTGGTTGACGTCCTGCGGGCTGAGCGCGGCGAACAGCGGCTTGAAGCCGTTCAGCAACGCGTTCAGGTCCAGCGCCGGCTGCGTCCGCGACAGCGGGATCGTGCCGCCGGGCCGCAGCCGGGTGTCGGTGCCCACGCCCTCGGTCAGCGCGACGTACCGCTGCCCGACCAGGTTCCGGTAGCGGACCACCGCGTGCGTGCTGGTGAGCAGCGGGCGCTGCGCCGCCACGGTGAAGCTGACCTCCGCGAGCGTCCGGTCCTTGATCCGGATGCCCTCGACCTCGCCGACCCGCACCCCGGCCACCCGGATGTCGTCACCCTCCTCCAGGCCCGTCACATCGCTGAACACCGCGCGGTAGGTGTGCTTCTCGGCGAGGGTGACATTGACGATGGTCGCGGCGAGCAGGGCCGTCGCCGTGATCGTGACCAGCGCGAACAGGCTGAACTTGATCAGCGGCGCGGCCGTCCGGCGTGCTCGGGTCGCCCTCATGCGATGCTCACCGCCGTTCCGCGGGCCAGCGGTCCGAACAGCAGGGTCGTGACGGGCGGCACGTCGTCGGCGGGCACGCCCAGGACAGGGGCCACGAGCGAGCCGACGGCCCGCTGCTCGGCCTCGGTGGCGGACACGTGAGCACCTCCGGGCAGGGCGTCGTCCGAACCGCCGGACGACGTACCGTCGTTGAGCTTGGGTTTCGGGCCGGGCACCGGCGGACCGGGCAGACCCCGGCAGTCCGGTCCCGACCGCTCGCCGTAGCGCGGCTCCTCGCCGGGCTCGTACGCGCGCTGGGCCCGCACCACTTCGAGG
Source organism: Streptomyces sp. WAC04114 (assembly GCF_019733245.1). Taxonomy (NCBI): domain Bacteria; kingdom Bacillati; phylum Actinomycetota; class Actinomycetes; order Kitasatosporales; family Streptomycetaceae; genus Streptomyces; species Streptomyces sp. WAC04114. The sequence goes on along the minus strand of NZ_JAIGQA010000001.1, from coordinate 134,926 downwards.
GTGATCCGCATCCTGCCGCCCCGGAACGCCTCCTCGGAGGCCTCCTCCTGCCGCACCAGGCCGTCCAGCAGGCACGGGTACTCGGGCGAGTAGCGGGCGAAGAGCGCAAGTGTGGGGCGGGAGACCCGGCCCAGCGTGATCAGCCGGTCGCCGTTTTCGTCCAGGAAGTCCTCCGTGGTGCCCGCCACGGACGCGGTCGTGCGCAGGGCGGCGGCCAGCCGGCCCTCCTTCTCGACGAGGGTGCGGCTGGTGGTGACCGTGTTGCGCAGGATCCTCATCAGGTCGGGCGCGGCGTCCCCGTACACCTCGGCGACGTCGGCGAAGCGCGCGATGTCCTCTTTCAGGGACGGCAGGTGCGGGTTGAGGCGGCGCAGATAGTCCTCGACGCGGGTCAGGTTGTCGCCGATCCGGTCGCCGCGGCCCTCCAGCGCGGTGGCGAACGCCGAGAGCGTCGAGTTGAGTTCACCCGGCTCGACGGTCCGCAGCAGGGGCAGCAGATCGTTCATCAGCTGTTGCACCTCCATGCCCACCCTGGTGCGGTCCTGGGTGATGACGTCCCCGGCGCGCAGGGGCCGGGTGGCGGGGGAGTCGCGCGGTGCCACGAGGTCGACGTACTTCTCGCCGAACAGCGTCTTGGGCAGCAGCCGCGCGTGCACGTCCGAGGGGATGGACGCGACGTGCTCCGGCTTGAGCGCGAGGTCGAGCGTGGCCTTCTCGCCGTCCGCGCGCACCGAACGGACCTCGCCGACCAGCAGCCCGCGCAGCTTGACGTCGGCCCGCGGATCGAGCTGGTTGCCCAGGCTGCCGGCCTCCAGGGTGATGCGCACCACCGGGGTGAACGCCTGCTGGTAGACGGCCACGGCCAGGGACAGCAGCAGGGCCAGCACGGTGAGGAAGGCGATGCCGTACAACCGCAGTCTGAGTACTCTCATCCGGTTCATGTGACTCACCCCGCGATCCGTACGGTCGTGCTGGCGCCCCAGATGGCGAGGCTCAGGAAGAAGTCCAGGACGTTGATGGCGACGATCGAGGTGCGCACCGCGCGGCCCACCGCGACGCCGACGCCGGCCGGTCCGCCGCTCGCGTAGTAGCCGTAGTAGCAGTGCACCAGGATGATCAGGACGGCGAAGACGATCACCTTCCCGAAGGACCAGAGCACGTCGACCGGCGGCAGGTACTGCTGGAAGTAGTGGTCGTAGGTGCCGGCCGACTGCCCGTAGTAGCCGGTGGTGATGGTGCGGGCGGCCAGATACGAGGACAGCAGCCCGACCACGTACAGCGGGATCACGGCGACGAACCCGGCGATCATCCGCGTGGTCACGAGGAACGGCAGCGACGGGACGCCCATGACTTCCAGCGCGTCGGTCTCCTCGCTGATCCGCATCGCGCCGAGCTGGGCGGTGAAGCCGGCGCCCACCGTCGCGGACAGGGCGAGCCCGGCCACCAGCGGGGCGATCTCCCGGGTGTTGAAGTACGCCGACAGGAACGCCACGAAGTTGGAGGTGCCGAGCTGGTTGAGGGCCGCGTAGCCCTGCAGGCCGACCTCGGTGCCGGTGAAGAACGACAGGAAGGCGATCACGCCGACCGTGCCGCCGACGACGGCCAGCGCACCACGGCCGAAGGTCACCTCGGCGAGCAGGCGCAGGACCTCCTTCTTGTAGCGGCGCAGGGTACGGCCCGTCCAGGCCAGACAGCGGCCGTAGAAGGAGAGTTGGGTGCCCAGCTCTTCGAGGGAGCGCAGGGGGCGGTCGAGGAGTCTCATCGGCTAACCCCTCTGCGGGACGACCTGGAAGTACACCGCGGTCATCACGAAGTTCGTCACGAACAGCAACATGAAGGTGATCACCACCGACTGGTTCACCGCGTCTCCCACGCCTTTCGGCCCGCCCTTGGCGGTCAGCCCCTTGTACGAGGCGACGATCGCGGCGATCGCCCCGAACACCAGCGCCTTCAGCTCGGCCGCCCACAGGTCGGAGAGCTGGGCGAGGGTGGTGAAGGACGCCAGGTACGCGCCGGGCGTGCCGTTCTGGAGGACCACGTTGAAGAAATAGCCGCCCGCGACGCCGACCACCGACACCAGGCCGTTGAGCAGCAGGGCGACCACCATCGACGCCAGCACCCGCGGGACGACGAGGCGGTGGATCGGGTCGATGCCCAGCACCTGCATCGCGTCGATCTCCTCGCGGATCTTGCGCGCCCCCAGGTCCGCGCAGATGGCGGTGCCGCCGGCGCCCGCGATCAGCAGCGCGGTGACGATCGGGGAGGCCTCCCGCAGGACCGCGAGCACCGAGGCGGCACCGGCGAAGGACTGGGCGCCGAGCTGCCGGGTCAGGCTGCCGATCTGCAGCGCGATGACCGCGCCGAAGGGGATGGACACGAGCGCGGTGGGAAGGATCGTGACGCTCGCGATGAACCACGCCTGCTGGATGAACTCCCGCACCTGAAAAGGGCGACGGGGCATCGTGCGCAGGACGTCCAGCGCCATCGCGAACAGGCTGCCGGAGTGCCGCAGGGCCCCGGTGGGCGACAGGCTCATGCGTCCGCCACCTCCTTGCGGCGGTGCAGCTCGGCCTCGCGCCGGGCGATCGCCTCCCAGCGGGGCGGGCGGGCGATGCCCGGCCCCGGCAGCAGGCGGGGAGCCGGTTCCCGGCCGCCGGGAGTCCCGGCGCCGGCGCCGAGCTGTGCGAGCTCCTGCTCGACCTGGGCGGCGTCCTTCTCCTCGGCCATCCCGATCGGCCCCTGCATCCGGCCGTTCAGGAACTGCCGTACGACCGGCTCGTCGCTGGCCAGCAGCTGCTCCCGGGGGCCGAACATGACCAGCTCGCGCCGGAACAGCAGCCCGATGTTGTCGGGCACCTGGCGGGCCGAGGCGATGTCGTGCGTGACGATCAGGAACGTCGCGTCGATCTGCGCGTTGAGGTCGACGATCAGCTGGTTCAGATAGGCCACACGCACCGGGTCGAGCCCCGAGTCCGGTTCGTCGAAGAGGATGACCTCCGGATCGAGCACCAGGGCGCGGGCCAGCCCGGCCCGTTTGCGCATGCCGCCGGAGATCTCGCCGGGCAGCTTCTCCTCGGCGCCGATCAGGCCGACCATGTCCATCTTCTCGAGCACGATCCGCCTGATGTCGCTCTCGGACTTGCGGGTGTGCTCGCGCAGCGGGAAGGCGATGTTGTCGTAGAGGTTCATCGAGCCGAACAGCGCGCCGTCCTGGAACAGCACCCCGAACAGCTTCCGCACCTCGTACAGGTCGTGCTCGCGGAGTGTGGTGATGTCCCGGCCCTGGATCGTGATCGAGCCGCGCTCCGGCTTCAGCAGGCCGACGAGCGTCTTGAGGAACACCGATTTGCCCGTGCCCGAGGGGCCGAGCATGACCGAGACCTCCCCGGCGGGCAGCGTCAGCGAGACGTCCTGCCAGATGACCTGGTGGCCGAAGGACTTGGTCAGCCCTTCCACGCAGATCTCGACACCCATCCGGTTCACCCTTCAGCCGTGGAGCAGCTCCGACACCTGCTCTACGGGGAGGGGTGGGGCGTCCGTCGCGACCGGGGCGGATTTTTTCGAACGGGTTTCGCGGACCGGGTGGAGGGCCGCCGCACGGGCGGCCCGACCTGCGGTTCTAAGGGAGCGAGGGCGCCGTGGGGACGGCGTTCGGTACGGCGGACGTGTACAGAACCGAGGGGGTCTGCGAAGCCGATCCGACCGACGGGACGGCGGACTCGACCGCTACGTCCGGCACATCCGGAACCTCGGGCACGTCCGAAAGGCCCGGCGTTTCGGTCACGCCGGAGAGCTCGGGCAGCTCCGGCACCTTCGGAACGTCCGGGACCCGCGGGACCTCGGGGGCCGGCAGCGACGGAAGCGGGGGCACCGAAGCCTCCGGCAGGGACGGCACGGACAGCGGCAGCAGCGGACCGTCGGCGGGAGCCTTTGCCGCCCGCCCACCGGGCACCGCCGGCGCGGACGACGACCCGGGCGATCCGGGAGTGCCCACCCGGCCGTCGCCGTCGGGCCCGAGCGCCTCCGGGGGCACCGACACGGAGGGCTTCGACGCGGGGCCGCCCCCGCCCCCGTCGAGCGCGTACGGCAGGACGAACCCCGCGACCGCCAGGGTCGCGGCCGTGGAGGCGACGGCCACCGCGTGTGCCTTGCCGCCCCCGCGCGGCCGCCCGCGCCCGATCAGGTACACCACGACCCCCAGCGTCCCGGCCAGCGAGGCGCGCAGCGTGCGCCGGGCCCGGGCCAGCAACGACTCGACGGTCCGGTAGCTCAGCCCCATCCGTACGGCGACCTGGCCGACGTCCAGGTCCTCGGACTTCAGCCGGAGCGCCTCCGCCTGGCGGGCGGGCAGGTCCCCGCTGCGCACCGCCAGCCACCTGGCCTCGGCCCGGTCGCACACGACCTCCTCGACGGGCGCCGGACCCGGCGCGACGAGCGTGGGGCTGGTGCGCACCTCGGCCTCACGGTTGACCTGGCGGTACCGGTCGACGCACAGCCTCATGGTCACGGTGGTCAGCCAGGCGCCGAGGCGCTCGTCGTCGAGGTCCGGGCGCTCCGCGGCGCGCAGCATCGCCTCGTGCACGGCGTCCTCGGCGTCCTCCGGGCTCATCGACCGCCGCCGGGCCACCTTGAGCAGCTGCTCGCGGTGGCCCCACATGCGCTGCCAGCGGTCGTGGGCCTCCTGGGTCCGAGCAGCCATGGCCGCCTCCGCCTCAGCAGACATGTCCGTCGCCATGAGGGCCCCTCCACGCTCACCCGCCGGTTCCTGTGCCGTCCGGCGGCTGGCGACATTACCCCCCGGTAGCCGCGGTTGTGGAGGGGGCGGCTCCCATTGTGTCCTCACCGTTGCTGGCCAGCGGACCGTCGCCGGGCAGCACCCCGTCCTCGGGCAGCCGCACCTCCGGGTCGGGCACGGGGAGCAGCGGCTGCTCCGACTCCCCGGCTCCGCCTGCCGGACGGGACGGCGCGGCCGTCCGGCACCACCCGGTGTCCTTCCAGGAAGTGCGCGTACCAGGCCCTGACCGTGAGCAGATACGCCCGCGAGTGGTTGTAGCCGAGGATCGCCCGGTCCAGGTCGGCCGGGTCGGACAGGTTCCGGCCGCCCGCACACAGGTAGCGGCCCGCGGCGAGCGCGGCGTCGAAGACGTTGTTCGGGTCGGCCCGGCCGTCGCCGTTGCCGTCGGCACCCCAGCGGGCCCAGGTGGACGGGATGAACTGCATCGGGCCCACCGCGCGGTCGTAGGCCGTGTCCCCGTCGTACGCCCCGTGGTCGGTGTCGCGGATGACGGCGAAGGGGCCGCCGTTCAGCCGGGGGCCGAGGATCGGTGTGACGGTCGTGCCGTCCGCCGTCACCCGGCCGCCGCGCGCCTGCCCGGACTCCACCTGACCGATCGCGGCCGGCAGCTGCCACCGCAGTCCGCAGCCGGGCGTGGTGCGGGCCAGCTCCCGCTCGGCGTGCCGGTACGCGGCGAACACGGTCGCCGGGAGGGCACCGCCGCCCGTCACCGGCCCGGTGCCCTCCTTCCGCTGCGCCGTCCGCAGCGGCGGCAGCTCGGTCCGGTAGGGGGTGTCGCCGGACACGCTCGGCCCGTGCTCGGCGGGTGTCGACTGGCGCGCGGGCTCCGCCGCCCGGGCCGGGAGCGCCCCCGGCGCCTGGGACGCGGTCAGCGCGGCCATGGCCGCCGCCGCGATCGCCGTACCTCCGGCACCCCTGAGAACAGCTCCTTTGAATGTGCGCACCTCGCGTTCCCCTCCCTGTGTGGATCCGTCCTCTGCTCTACGCGGCGGGGCGGCACATCCGTCGCACGGAACGGGGCCCGCCGAGCAGGCGAGGTCCGCAACCGTGTCCGTTAAGGTCTCCCCAAGCGGCCGGGGCGTTCCGGTCCCGATCGCGGACCTGGTGGCAGGCACGGGTCGGAGCAGATGCATGGGGGCACAGTGCGACTGAAAGTGGAGTTCACGACGGAGCCCTTCGACCTCGACGAGGCGCCCGCGCACGCCCTGGTGGCCCGGGAGGTCATCGAGGCCGCCGAGCTGGACGCCGTGGACGTGGGTCCGTTCGGCAACACCGCGCAGGGCGGCGCCGACGCGGTGCTCACCGCCGTGGACTCCCTGCTCCGCAAGGCCCTGGAGGCCGGCGCCACCCGGGTCTCGCTCCAGGTCAACGTGGTCGAGGAGGGCGAGGCGTGAGCGGCGCGGGGGACGAGCCGTTCATCGCGGCCGTCAAGCCCCTGGTCGACGCCATGGGCGGCGAGATGATCCCGCCCGACGAGGCCGGTCCCGACGACGTGGTCCTGGCCTGGGAGGGCAGGGACGCCGTGGCCGTACGGCTGCCCCAGCTCGCCGACTCCCTCGATCACATCCTGGCCGCCATGGAGCGCCGCAAGGGCATGCCGCTGGCCGATCTGGACCGCAGGGCCAAGCAGGAGGTCGTACGGATACTCGAGGCGCGTGGCGCCTTCTCCGTACGGCACGGGGTGGAGACCGTGGCGAGCGCCCTCGGCGTCAGCCGCTTCACCGTCTACAACTACCTCAACCGCGAGAAGGGGGCCTGACCGCCGCGGTCCGGTTTCGCGCCACCGAATTTTCAACAAACTGTTGACGGGCAGTCGCGGGAGGGCGTTAGCTATCGGCACGCCCGTTCAGCACGAAGGCCGAATCCGGCCACGGAGGCTCCCGTGACTTCCACTTCCACGCCGCCGGGCCTGGCCCGGTTCAACACCCTCGAGGAGCACGCGGCCCACACCGCGCTCCACGAGGCGTGCGCCTCCACGGCGTGGGCGAAACGCCTGCTGGCCACCCGCCCCTACGCCACCGCAGAGGACCTGTACGCCGCGAGCGACGCCGCCATGGCGGAGCTGACGGCAGCGGACCTCGACGAGGCGATGTCCGGCCACCCGCCCATCGGCCGCCCCAAGCCCGGTGACCCCACCTCGGCCCGGGAGCAGCGCGGCATGGCCGGCGCCTCCGACGCACTCAGGGCGGAGATGCTGGAGCTGAACCTCGCCTACCAGGAGAAGTTCGGCCATGTCTTCCTGATCTGCGCCACCGGCCGGACCGGCGAGCAGATGCGCGACGCGGTCAGGGAACGGATCGGCAACACACCGGAGCGGGAGCGGGAGATCGTCCGCACCGAACTGGGGAAGATCAACCGTATCCGGCTCGCCCGCCTCGTCGAAGACGACTGAAGAGGACGCCCGACCATGAGCACCAGCACCACCGCATCCGTGTCCACGCACATCCTGGACACCAGCGTCGGCCGCCCCGCCGAGGGCGTCGCCGTCCAGCTCTCCGCCCGCTCCGGGCGCACGGCGGACTGGCAGGCACTCGGCGGCTCCGCCACCGACGCGGACGGCCGGTGCAAGGACCTCCCGGCGCTGCCGGAGGGCACCACCCACGTACGGCTCGACTTCGCCGTCGAGCCGTACTTCGACAAATCTGCGAACCAGCAAGCCGATGCGCAGCAGGACGCCCCCGAGAATCGGGACAGCGGTGCGTTCTTTCCAGAGGTAGCGATCACCTTCGCCGTAGAGCCCGGTGAGCACTACCACGTACCGCTGCTGCTCAACCCGTTCGGCTACTCCGTATACCGAGGGAGCTAGCTACATGCCCACGATCCTGGGACAGAACCAGTACGGCAAGGCCGAGAACCGAGTCGTAAAGATCACGCGGGACGGCGCCACCCACCACATCAAGGACCTCAACGTCTCGGTCGCGCTCTCCGGCGACATGGACGAGGTCCACTACTCCGGCTCGAACGCCCACGTCCTGCCGACCGACACCACCAAGAACACGGTGTACGCGTTCGCCAAGGAGCACGGCATCGAGTCCGCCGAACAGTTCGGCATCCACCTCGCCCGGCACTTCGTGACCTCGCAGGAGCCGATCAGGACGGCCCGGATCCGCATCGAGGAGTACGCCTGGGAGCGGATCGAGGCTTCCGAGGCCAACTCGCAGTTCATCGGCGCCGACGAGGTCAAGCACTCCTTCGTCCGCAAGGGCCAGGAGACGCGGCTCACCCAGATCACCTACGACGGTGAGCGCTGGGAGGTCGTCTCCGGCCTGAAGGACCTCGTCGTGATGAACTCGACCAACTCCGAGTTCTGGGGCTACGTCAAGGACAGGTACACGACCCTGAAGGAGGCCTACGACCGCATCCTGGCCACCGAGGTCTCCGGCCGCTGGCGGTTCAACTGGACCGACGACGAGCAGCGCATGCCCCACTGGGAGAAGTCCTACGAGCAGGTGAAGAAGCACATGCTCCAGGCCTTCGCCGAGACCTACTCGCTCTCGCTCCAGCAGACCCTGTACCAGATGGGTTCGCGGATCATCAACAACCGCAGCGAGATCGACGAAGTCCGCTTCTCCCTCCCGAACAAGCACCACTTCCTGGTGGACCTGGAGCCGTTCGGGCTGAAGAACGACAACGAGGTGTACTTCGCCGCCGACCGCCCCTACGGCCTGATCGAGGCGACGGTCCTCAGGGACGGCTGCGAGGCGAAGATCCCCGTGGACCTCACCAACCTCTGAGGGTCCCTCTTTCGGCACCCGTGGCCGGGGAACCCTTCTCCCGGCCACGGCACTCAAAACTTCCGGGGTCCTGCCGTGCCCTCTCCACCACAGCGCAAAGGACGAACCATGGCAGCAGACCGGCGCATCGTCATCGAGAACTGTGCGATCGCGACCGTCGACGGACACGACACCGAGTACGCCTCCGGGCACGTCGTCCTCGCCGGCAACCGCATCGAGTCGCTCGGCGCGGGCAGAGCCCCCGAGGGCCTGGAGAACGTGGCACGCCGCATCGACGCCTCCGGCCACCTCGTGACCCCCGGCCTGATCAACACCCACCACCACTTCTACCAGTGGATCACCCGGGGCCTGGCCACGGACCACAATCTCTTCGACTGGCTCGTCGCGCTGTACCCCACCTGGGCGCGCATCGACGAACCGATGGTCCGCGCGGCGGCCCAGGGCTCGCTCGCGATGATGGCCCGCGGCGGCGTCACCACCGCCATGGACCACCACTACGTCTTCCCGCAGGGCTCCGGCGACCTCTCCGGCGCGATCATCGGCGCCGCCCGCGACATGGGCGTCCGCTTCACCCTCGCCCGCGGCTCCATGGACCGCAGCGAGAAGGACGGCGGCCTGCCCCCGGACTTCGCCGTCGAGACCCTGGACGGGGCCCTGGCCGCGACGGAGGAGACCGTCCGGCAGCACCACGACTCCTCCTTCGACGCCATGACCCAGGTCGCCGTCGCGCCCTGCTCACCCTTCTCCGTATCCACCGAACTGCTCCGCGACGGCGCCCAGTTGGCCCGCCGCCTCGGCGTCCGGCTGCACACCCACGGGTCGGAGACCGTGGAGGAGGAGAAGTTCTGCCACGAACTGTTCGGCATGGGCCCGACCGACTACTTCGAGTCCACCGGATGGCTCGGCGAGGACGTGTGGATGGCGCACTGCGTCCACATGAACGACTCCGACATCGCCGCCTTCGCCCGGTCGCGCACCGGCGTCGCGCACTGCCCCTCCTCCAACGCCCGCCTCGCCGCCGGCATCGCCCGCGTCCCCGACATGCTCGCGGCCGGCGTCCCCGTCGGCCTCGGCGTCGACGGCACCGCCTCCAACGAGTCCGGCGAACTCCACACCGAGCTGCGCAACGCGCTCCTCATCAACCGCCTCGGCGCCCACCGGGAAGCCGCCCTGAACGCCCGCCAGGCCCTGCGCCTCGGCACGTACGGCGGCGCCCAGGTCCTCGGCCGGGCCGCCGAGACCGGCTCCCTGGAGCCCGGCAAGCTCGCCGACCTCGTGCTGTGGAAGCTGGACACCCTCGCCCACGCCTCCATCGCCGACCCGGTGACCGCCCTGGTCTTCGGCGCGGCGGCCCCGGTCACCGCCTCCTTCGTGAACGGCCGGCAGATCGTCGAGGACGGACGGCTGCTCACGGCCGACGAGGACGCCATCGCCCGCGCCACGCGGGACGAGGCCCGGCGCCTGGCGAAGATCGCCGCCGAGGCCTGAACACCCGGATGACTCCGGCCGGGAGGGACGGCTCCCGGCCGGTGGCCGTGGACCCGAGCGGGGTCCGCGGCGGCTGTCTCCGGGGGCGTGCGCCCACGCGTGCGCCCCCGGAGACGGTCACCACCGTCCGCCGGTCCCGCACGACCACCCGCACCACCTCCTTGACACCCACGGGCGCCGCTCGGCGCAGCCGTGTAACCGACCGGAGGGACGCCGCCGTGGCCGACCACCCCGTTGACGAAAAACTCCCCGCGCTCAAGATGGCGACGACCGGCCTTCAGCATGTGGCCGCCATGTACGCGGGCGTCGTCGCCCCGCCCCTGATCGTCGGCGCGGCCATCGGCCTCGACGCCACCGACCTGACCTTCCTCACCGGCGCCTGCCTGTTCACCGCGGGCCTCGCCACCTTCCTGCAGACCCTCGGCATCTGGAAGATCGGCGCCCGGCTGCCGTTCGTCAACGGCGTCACCTTCGCCGGTGTCGCCCCGATGACCGCGATCGTCGCCTCCACCGAGGACAAGTCCGACGCCCTGCCCATCATCTTCGGCGCGGTCATCGTCGCCGGACTCCTGGGCTTCCTGGCCGCCCCCGTCTTCTGCAAGGCGATCCGCTTCTTCCCGCCCGTGGTCACCGGCACGGTCATCACCCTGATCGGCATATCACTGCTCCCGGTCGCCTTCGGATGGGCGCAGGGACCGAACCCGGCGGCGCACGACTACGGTTCGGCGACCAACCTGGGACTGGCCGCGATCACCCTGCTGATCGTGCTGCTGCTGCGCCGCTTCACCACGGGCTTCGTCAAGCAGATCGCCGTGCTGCTCGGCCTGGTGATCGGCACGCTCATCGCGATCCCGTTCGGCGTCACGGACTTCGGGCCCGTCGCGGACGCGGCCGTCGTCGGCTTCCCCACGCCGTTCCACTTCGGCGCCCCGCAGTTCCAGCTCGCCGCGATCATCTCGATGTGCGTGGTGATGGTGGTGTCGATGACCGAATCGACCGCCGACATGCTGGCATTGGGTGAGATCGTCGAGCGCCCGGCCGACGAGAGGACCATCGCGGCCGGCCTGCGCGCCGACACCCTCGGCTCCGCGGTCAGCCCCCTCTTCAACGGCTTCATGTGCAGCGCCTTCGCGCAGAACATCGGCCTGGTCGCCATGACGAAGATCCGCAGCCGGTACGTCGTCGCCGCGGGCGGTGGCTTCCTGGTGCTGATGGGCCTGTGCCCGATGGCCGCCTCGCTGATCGCCGTCGTACCGCGCCCGGTGCTCGGCGGGGCGGGCGTGGTCCTGTTCGGCTCGGTCGCCGCCAGCGGCATCCAGACCCTCGTGCGGGCCGCCCTGGACAAGGACAACAACGTGCTGATCGTGGCCGTCTCCCTGGCCGTCGGCATCATCCCCATCACGGCGCCGGAGTTCTACCACGCCTTCCCGGAGACGGCCCGGATCGTCCTGGACTCGGGCATCTCCACGGGCTGCGTGGCCGCGGTACTGCTCAACCTGGTCTTCAACCACCTGGGCCGCGGCGGCCGCGACGCCCACGACGTGACCCACCCGATGGAGGCGGGCGAGGAACTCACGAGCGCGCCGAAGGCCCCGGCCGCGCCCTGACCCCGCCGGACTCCGCTTAGGCTTCTGCCCCGGTCAACTCCTTGTTGACCGGGGGACCAGGGGACGAGGGGGAGACGGGCCGATGAACCACGCGACCGAGGTGTTCCAGCCACTGCAGGGGGACGACCCTCCCATGGTGGCCGGATACCGGCTCGCCGCCCGGCTCGGCGCGGGCGGCATGGGCCGGGTCTACCTGTCGCACACGCGGGGCGGCCGGCCGGTGGCGATCAAGGTGGTGCGGCCGGAACTGGCCGACGACCCGGCCTTCCGGCGCCGGTTCCGCCGGGAGGTGGACGCGGCCCGGCGGGTCAGGGGCGCCTACACCGCCGAGCTGATCGACGCCGACGCGGACGGCACGCCGCCCTGGTCGGCCACGCTGTACGTGCCCGGCCCCTCCCTGACCGACGCCGTGGCCCGGCGCGGACCGCTGCCGGTCCCCTTGGTGCTGCGGCTGATGGCCGGGGTGGCCGAGGCGCTCCAGGCCATTCACGCCGCCGGCATCGTGCACCGGGACCTCAAACCGTCCAACGTGCTGCTGGCCGCCGACGGGCCGCGCGTGATCGACTTCGGTATCTCGCTGGCCGCCGACTGCACGTCGCACACCGCCACCGGTGCCACCGTCGGCACACCCCACTTCATGGCTCCCGAGCAGGCGGCCGCGGGCGAGGTCACGGCGGCGACCGACGTCTTCGCGCTGGGTCAGACGGCTGCGTTCGCGGCCCTGGGCCGGCCGCTGTACGGGGACGGCTCCGCGATCGGCGTGCTGTACCGGATCGTGCACGACGATCCCGACCTGTCGCTGCTGCCCGAGCAGCTCCGTCCCCTGTTCGCCCGCTGCCTGGCCACCGTCCCTCAGGAGCGGGCCACCCCGGCCGAGATCGTCGACTGGTGCGGGCAGCGGCTGGGCACGGACGCCGACGCGGGCGCAGGTCCGGGCGTCTGGCGGGACGTCATGGGACCGGAGGTCGCGGTCCCGTCCCCGGCCCCCACCCCCACCCGGGTGCTGGCTCAGCCGCTGGTCGTGACCCAGCCGCAGCCGCAGCCGACCGTGCCGGGGGAGCGGCGGCAGCGAAGACGGCGTGCCGCACTGATCACGGCCGCGGCTGTGACGGCGGGAGTGGTGGCGGTGGGCGGCCTGTTGTGGACGGTCCAGGACGCGGGGGACAGGTTCCGCGACTGGGTGGCGGGCGCGCCGTCGACGCCGGGCCCGAAGGAATCCGGGCGGTCGTCGGGGTCGGCTTCGTCGACGCGGGAGTCCGAGGGCCGTGCCGGGGCGTCGGGAAGCGGCGGCCGGACACCGGAGGCGTCCCTGCCCACCCCGACGAAGTCCGCGGCACCGCGGGTCGAGTCCCAGGCGCTCCTGATGCTGACCCCGGAGAGTTCGCTGAGCTTCCGGAAACCGTTCATGCGCGACGACCGCAAGGGGGACATCCGCTTCGACTGCAAGAACGCCGGCTGCGCCGTGGAGAGCGACACGAGTGTCTTCCTCCAGCTCTTCGGCAAGGCGGGGGCGACCCTCGACGAGTGCCGGCTGATGCTCGGCGGCGCCGACCGCCACCGCTGGACCCTGGCTTCGGCAGCAGCCGGCAGCGAGATCTGCGTCAAGCACCAGAACGGCGACATCGCCCTGCTCGTGCTTCAGACGAAGTCGACCGCGCTGCCCGACATCGCCTTCCTGCAACTGGACATGACGATCTGGCGGGACGCCGCCTAGAGCCCGAACATGCCCGGGTCCGTCGCCAGCTTCTTGAAGACCTCGGCGGGATCGGCGACCAGCTTGCGCTTCTCCAGGTCCAGGATCCCGCCGACCGCCGTGATCTCGGCGGCGACCGTGCCGTCGGCCTTCAGGACGTTCTGCTCGATCCGGAACGTCTTGCCGCCGTCCCATGCGAAGGCGCAGGTCACCTCGACCTCGTCGCCCGCGAGCAGCTCGCGTTTGTAGCGGATGGTCGTCTCCAGGGCGACCGGACCCACGCCGCTGCCGATGAGCGCGGACTGGCTGATCCCGGCGGCGTGGAGCAGCGACCAGCGGGCGTGCTCCGCGTAGTTCAGGTACACCGCCTGGTTGAGGTGCCCCTGGACGTCGGTCTCGTACCCACGGACGGTGACAGGGACGGAAAACGGCTTGCTCACGGTTTTCCCTTCTCGCGCCGGATCTCTCACACCGGACTCACGTGCACTGCGCAACGATCCACCGATCTTGGCATGCTCATCACGCCCGGCGCGGCGAAGCCAGCAGATACCGGGCCCCGCCGCGCGGTTCGCGGTGCTCGCTCACCTGCCAGCCTGCCTCTTCCAGGGTGGCCGCGCAGGCCCGCAGCGCCTCGCCGTCCGGCTCGTGGACGGCGACGGCCTCCGGCTGCGGGGTCTCCCGCACGCGATAGCCCGGGCCCTCCCGCCCCGCCGGACCGTGCCCGGCCGCTTCCAGCGCCAGCGCGGCGGCCCGCACCAGATGCGCACGCTCCCAGCCGCACGGCCGGTCCACGGCCCCGCCCGGGTTGGTCATCCGGCGCAGCTCCAGCAGCCCCTGCCAGGCGCTGTGCACCTCTCGGCGCCGGGCGGGCCCGGCATCCGCGGCGGCCTCCTCGCCGCCGACCCGGGCGGCGAACACGCCGGTCGCGGCGGGCGCCTCAGCGGGCCCGTCCGGCTCGGGCGCCCGCGTGATGCCCTGCCGCACCCGGTGCCCCTCCGGCGTCAGGAAGTGAGCGTGCGGCGGCCGGGGATGCCGGAAGGCGAGCCCCCGTTTCACCAGTGCCGTGAGCTGCGACTCCGTGCCCCGAAGCCGCCCGGTGACGGGGTCGGCGGCGTCGATGACACGCCGCTGCGCGGCGGTCGGCGGTCGGGTCACGGCGTGCTCCTCTCCGGCCGGCGACGGGCCCCGGGGGCGCCACGCCCCACCTGGGGGCTCTAGGCCCCACCTGCTCGAAGGCTACGACCCGCCACTGACACCGCGCGCCGGGGCTCGGGCCGCCAGGTGGCCACCAACGCGGCAGCCAGCAGCAGCTCGGCCAGGTCGCCGCCGTAGTACATGATCTCGGCGCCGCCCCGCACCTGGTCGATCGGCGCGTGGATGTCGACCCAGAAACCGCCGTACATCAGCTGGGAGATCACGGCGTGCGCCGCGATCGCGACGCCGAGGTAGACCAGCCGGGCCCTGACCCCGGGCCGGGCGGGGGCTGGGTCGGGGCCGGCGATGGCGTGGGCGAACAGGCATCCGGAGAGCAGGAAGTGCGCGTGCAGCAGCCAGTGCGCCGCCGGGTCGGCCGTGATCGCGTTGTACAGGGGGGTGAAGTACAGCACCGCGAGGCTGCCCGTGGAGAGCGCCAGCGCGACCGCCGGGTGGGCGATCACGCGGGCGGGCGGACTGTGCAGCACCGCGGTCAGACGCCGGCCCCCGGACGCGGGCAGGGTGCGCAGCAGGAGCGTGACGGGGGCGGCCAGGACCAGTGCGAGCGGCGCGTACATGCCGATGAGGAGGTGCTGGACCATGTGCCCGCGGAAGTCCTCGTGGGCGAAGGGGGCCACGGGCGGCAGCAGCGCGACGCCGAGCAGGAGGACCCCGCCCAGGAACCAACCGGTCCGCCACCGGCTCCAGCCGAGGACCGGATTGCGCCGGCGCGCCCGGTGGACGAGCAGCAGGTAGACGCCGGAGGCGACGAGCAGCAGCAGCGCCGGCGGCAGCCAGTCCGGGGTGCCGCCGCCCGCGGCGTGCCCGTGCCCGTGCAGAGGGTGGCCCATCAGCCGCGCAGGCCCTCGTGCCGGCCGGCGGCCGCACCGGGGTCGATGGACCGGCCGCTTCGCTGGAGCAGGTGGCCTCCGGTGACCAGCAGGGCGCCCAGGGCGAGGAAGCCGATGTCCCACCACACCTGGCCCTCTCCGGCGTAGACGTGGTGGATGCCGAGGACGTGATGGTCCAGGACGCCCTCCACGAGGTTGAACAGGCCCCAGCCGACGAGCATCCAGCCCCACAGCACCCGGGAGGTCCACACCCGCCGCCGGTCGTGGGTGACCCGCGCGTACAACACGGAAAGCCCGAGCAGGACCGCCAGCCAGCACACGGTGTGGAAGACGCCGTCCCACAGGGTGTTCATCTCCAGGCCGGAGACAGTGTGGGGGTTGTAGTACTTCACCCCGATGCGGTCCTGGTTGGTGCTGGAGAGCATGTGGTGCCACTGGAGCAACTGATGCAGCAGGATGCCGTCGGCGAACCCGCCCATCCCGACTCCGAGCACGATGCCCGGCAATCGGAGGTCCGCCGGTCGTGGGGTGCCGACCCGGGCTTCACCTTGCGTGGTGGCCATCACTCGTCTCCGCTCGTGCCTGGGGGAAGGGCCGAGGACGACGTTCCCTGCTGTGCGGCGCTCACGCCCTGCGCTCGGCCCCCATCCGGCTCAAAGACCCTTTCCGGCCGTCCCCGCGGCGTCCGGGAAACGCTCGGCGCCTACTGCCGGTATCCGCCGAGGAACCGCCCGATCCGGCCGATCGCCGCCTCCAGGTCCTCCGCGTGGGGCAGCGTCAGGATGCGGAAGTGGTCCGGGGTCGGCCAGTTGAAGCCGGTGCCCTGGACGACCTGGATCTTCTCCCGCAGCAGCAGGTCCAGGACGAACTTCTCGTCGTCGTGGATCTTGTGGACCTTGGGGTCGATGCGCGGGAAGGCGTAGAGCGAACCCTTCGGCTTCACGCAGGTCACACCGGGGATCTCGTTCAGCTTCTGCCAGGCCACGGTGCGCTGCTCGTGCAGCCGGCCGCCCGGCGCGGTCAGCTCGCGGATGGACTGCCGGCCGCCGAGCGCGGCCTGGATGGCGTACTGGGCGGGCGCGTTGGCGCACAGCCGCATGGAGGCCAGCATGGTGAGGCCCTCCAGGTAGTCCTTGGCGTGCTGGCGCGGCCCCGTGACCACCAGCCAGCCGGAGCGGAAGCCCGCCACGCGGTAGGTCTTGGACAGACCGCAGAAGGTGAGGACCACCAGATCGGGGGCGAGGGCCGCGGCCGAGTGGTGGACGGCGTCGTCGTAGAGGATCTGGTCGTAGATCTCGTCGGCGAAGACCATGAGACCGTGCCGCCGGGCGAGGTCGAGGATGCCCTCGACGATCTCCTTGGGGTAGACCGCGCCGGTGGGGTTGTTCGGGTTGATGATCACGACCGCCTTCGTGCGGTCGGTGATCTTCGACGCCATGTCGTCGAGGTCGGGGTACCAGTCGGCCTGTTCGTCGCAGAGGTAGTGGACCGCCTTGCCGCCCGCGAGGGTCGTCACCGCCGTCCACAGGGGGAAGTCCGGCGCGGGAATGAGGATCTCGTCGCCGTCCTCGATCAGCGCCTGCACGGCCATCGACACCAGCTCCGAGACGCCGTTGCCGAGGAAGACGTCGTCGACGCCGACCTCCAGGCCGAGCGTCTGGTACCGCTGGGCCACGGCCCGGCGGGCGGAGAGGATGCCCCGCGAATCGGTGTAGCCGTGCGCCTGCGGCAGCATCCGGATCATGTCCTGGAGGATCTCCTCCGGCGCCTCGAACCCGAAGAGCGCGGGATTGCCGGTGTTCAGGCGCAGCACGCTGTGGCCCGCCTCCTCCAGCGCGTTGGCGTGCTCGATCACCGGGCCGCGGATCTCGTAGCAGACCTCGCTGAGTTTGCTCGACTGCCGGAACTCCATGCGCCGCTCTCCTCTGCCGATCGTGTTGCTTGGTTTTACCAAGTGCGCGCTTGGAAAGTCCAACAACTTGTCTAGACTGCGTCGCATGCCACCTCGCCGAAGCTACGACCAGTACTGCTCCGCCGCCCGTGCGCTCGACGTCGTCGGTGACCGCTGGACCCTGCTGATCGTCCGGGAGCTCCTCGCCGGTCCCCGGCGCTACACCGACCTGCACGCGGACCTGCCCGGCGTCAGCACCGACGTGCTCGCCTCGCGGCTGAAGGACATGGAGCGCGACGGCCTCGCGACCCGGCGCCGGCTGCCACCCCCCGGCGCGGCGTACGTGTACGAAGTCACGCCTCGTGGAAGGGAGTTGCTGCCTGTGCTCCAGGCGCTGGGGGCGTGGGGGCAGGCCGAACTCGGGGAACGCCGGCCGACGGACGCGGTCCGGGCCCACTGGTTCGCGCTGCCGCTGCTGCGCCTGCTGGACGGGGAGGGACTCGTCGAAGTCCGCCTGGAGGAAGGCCTGTTCCATCTGTACGCCGGCGCCGAGGACGGGCCCGTGTACGGCGACGGGCCCGCCCCGGGGGAGCCGGATGCCCGGCTGGTCCTGGACACCGCCACCTGCACGGCCCTCGGCCGGGGGGAGCTGAGTCTGGCACGAGCGGTGGGGGAGGGCCGGGTCGAGGTGAGCGGCGAGGGCACGCTGGCCAAGGCGCTGCGCGAGGAATGAGAGAAGGCCCGCACGAGGCGGGCCTTCTGAGGGTCGATCAGGCGGCAACCGATCCGGGGCCGGTCGGCTGACGGCCGGTCAGGCTGCGGGCGGCACCCGGGACGGCCGTCCCGTCCCGCGCGTCAGCGCGTACCCGCCGACTCCCGCCAGGGCGGCCAGGATCCCGCCGATCGCGGTCCACACCCACCGGTCCGACCACCAGCCGGACGCCCAGCCGTCCTCGGGTTCGAGACCGGCCAGCACCGCGGCGTCCTCGTGCTCCTCCTCGGACTTCGTGGCGACGCCCGGCACCAGCGGCTCGGCCAGCGTGCCGTCCACCGCGGCGGATCCGCCGATGTCCTTGGAGTCCACCCGTACCTCGCTGCCGACCGGGAGGCCGAGGTCGGCGGTGGCGACGCCGGTGGCGGTCAGCCGGACGTAGTAGGTGCCCGGCAGCGGGTCGTTGGCCCACGGCTCCGACCAGGCGCGGACCGTGCGGAGCACGCAGGTCAGTTCGACGGAGGACGTGCCCGCCGCGGCGGTGCGTGTCTGCGCCCCGTACCGGCACGCCTGGCGGCGGCGCAGACCGTCGTAGACGTCGATCTGCCAGGTCTGCCGGGCGTGGGTCTCCGGCAGCTTCACGGTCGCCTCGACCGTGGGCCGCTGCCCGGTGTCGGCGGGGAACGACCAGTACAGGTAGTCACCCGTGGAGCCGCTCGCCGTGGCCCGCTGCCCCTGCTCGATCTCCGTGGCCGTGCGGAACGACGTGCCGGCCTGTGTGGGGGCCGAGGTGTCGTCCGGCGACGGACTCGGTGAGGCGTCGGCCGCCGCCGGGGCGGCCGCCAGGCCGAGGGTCAGCAACGCCGCGCTCAACGCTCGTGCCACTCGCATCAGTTGGTCCTCCAGACCGCGACCCGCCAGCGCGACAGCCAGCCCCAGACGAGACCGGCGAGGAAGCCGGTGAGGATCAGCACGCCGAGCAGCCACCAGCCGCGGCCGAGGCCGAAGGATGCCACGTCGCCCGCCTCGCTCGGGGCGTCCACGACGTCCACCGTCAGCTCCAGCGGCAGACCAGGTGTGGCCTTCACGCCGGCGGCCGCGGAGAAGGAGTGCGAGACGGCGAGGCAGACCGCCTCCGCGGGAGCGTCCTCGTCGTCGCTCTCTGCCTTCGGGTAGCGCAGCCCCGTCGAGATCACGTCGGTGCGGCCGTTGCCCGCCGCCTCGCCGCGCACGATCTCGCGGCCCTTGGACGTCACGGCCCGCACCAGCACGCCGTAGCCGGGGTTCACGGCCCGGTCCGCCGCGACGCTCACCGAGGCGCGCAGCTCCTGCCCCGGCCGCACGTCCACCCGGTAGAAGCGCTGCTGCCCGAACTCCTCGCGGTCGGTGTACAGGCCCGACTTCAGCGTCGGAGCCCCGGCGCACCGGTCGGCACCCTCCGCAGGCACCGGCGTCACCACCGGATCGGCCGCCCGGTCCACCAACTGGTTCACCCGGTCGGTGAGTTCGTCCTGGTGCTCGACCGAGGTGTAGGTGCCGCCGGTGGCCTCGGCGATGCAGCTCAGCTGCCGGCTCAGCTTGGCGGTCGGGACCAGGCCGAGGGTGTCGATGGTCAGGCCGATGCCCTTGGCCGCGATCTCACGGGCCACCTCGCACGGGTCGAGCGGGGCGCAGGTGTCCTCGCCGTCGCTGATCAGCACGATGCGCTTGGAGCCGTCACCGCCGTCCAGGTCGCCGGCCGCCTTCAGCAGGGCCGGGCCGATCGGCGTCCAGCCCGTCGGGGTGAGGGTGGCGACGGCCGTTTTGGCCTCGGTGCGGTCGAGCGGGCCGACCGGGTAGAGCTGGGCGGTGTCCTTGCAGCCCGTCTTCCGGTCGTCCCCCGGGTAGTCGGCGCCGAGGGTGCGAATGCCGAGTTCGACCTCCTCCGGCGTCGCGTCGAGCACCTCGTTGAACGCCTGCTTGGCGGCGGCCATGCGCGACTGGCCGTCGATGTCCCGCGCCCGCATCGAGCCGCTCACATCGAGGACGAGATCGACCTTGGGGGCGTCCTGGCCCGTGGGTTCACCGGCGGCCGCCCCGGCCGGGAAGGCGAGCCCGGCCGTCAGCGCGGCGAGCAGGGCACAGACCCCTGTCGCCAGCCGTGTTCTTATGATCATCGCCGGATCCTAGTGATCCCCCCGCTCCGGCTCCAAAACGCCGGTTCACCGCAGTGGGTTGGGCAGTTCGGCCCACTGGTCCCCGGGCGTCCGCGGCGAGAGCCGCATCAGCGTCAGCGCCTTCGTGGGCAGGGGGTCGGCGCGCAGCGCCGCGAGGTCGGGGGTGCGCGGCAGGTCCCGTACGGCCGTCTCCAGTGCCGCGGCCAGAGCCGGGCCCGAGCCGGCCGTGCCGGCCAGCGCGCCCGCCACGAGCGAGCCGAACAGCTTGCGGCGCAGCGCGCGTTCGTCGTCGGTGACCATGCGGGCGGGCAGCTCGGGCACCGTGATGCCGTGCCGGGCGAGGCGGGCCGGGCTGATGCGGATGTCGGCCAGGTCGCGGTAGACCAGCCGCAGCGGCTCGCCCGTCGCCGAGAGGACCACCAGCAGGTTCTGGCCGTGCGCCTCCAGCGCCACGCCCAGCTCCAGCAGCCGCAGCCCGACGGTGAGGGCGAGCCGGGTGAAACCCGCCATCCAGGCGGGGGAGTCGGGCAGGGCGGTGGTGGCGAGCGCCGCCACCGGCAGGACCCGTTCGCCGCCGCCCGCGTATGTCTCGGGCGATTCCCGCAGGACGGCCGCGAAGTCGGGCGAACCGGCCGCCGCCGCCCCGAGGGTGCGGGTGACGTGCAGCAGGCCGTCCGTGCGCGCCGCGGGCGTCCCGGCGAAGTCCGACAGCACCGCCGACGCGGCGATCGAGGGCAGGGAGATGTCCCGCACCGACGACGTCAGCCGGGCGCTCAGCGCGGTCTTCACATGCGGCCCGCCGGGCAGCGCCAGCGTCCGCAGGGACATCAGCGGATGCGCGGGGCTGCGCTCCTCGTGTGTCCGCTTCAGCACATGCGCCGCCTGCCACGGGTGCACCGGCAGCACCACCCGCCCCCCGTCCCGCAGCTCGTCCGGCCACCCGCCCGTCACCAGGCACTCCTCCGCCCGCACCGGAACCAGCCCCAGCTCCACGACCGGCCGGTGCTCGGGCCCGTAGGCGAGCTGCTCGGCCACCGAGAAGCCCGGCCGGGAACGGCACGTCGGATGGAACGGATGCCCGTCGACGATCCGCTGCTCCCACTCCCAGTCGTGCTCCGGCCAGTCGCTCCGGCCACCCTCCTGCCCCGCCCGCGACAGCGCCAACGAGGCCACGCTGTGCCCGAGTTCGGCGGCGAAGGAGGCGGAGTGCGGTACGGCGAGGTCCGTCATCAGCCGCGCCGGATCCTCGTAGGCCCTCTCGTCCAGCCGTACGACCGTGACGTACGCGCCGGTCGCGTACGGATCCGGCCGGGGGCCGTGCAGCCGGCGGCCGTCCCGCAGGGACAGCGTCAACCCGTCCCCGCCCTGCTCGCGGCGGACGACCCAGGGCAGCGGATCGTGGGCGAGACCGCGCCACAGCCGGGACAGCACGGCCGCCCGGGCACCGGGCAGTTCGGCCTCGTACCGCGCCGGCAGACCGGGCCGCACGACGGACAGCTCGTCGGCGACCTCGGTCTCGGCGGTGGGGGAACGGTGCACGGGCGGGCTCCTCGGGTACGAATGCGGGTACGAACAGGGATGTCACAGCGCAGTGGCGACGACCCACATACTGATCATCTCCGCCCGGAACGCTGGAAGGACCGTAGGGACGAGTGGAACGCGTGGACCTCATGCCCCCGCCCGCCGACGACGACTCGGCCCCCGGCGACTCCGCCTGCGGCGACGGCCCGTCCGTCGGCGCTCTCGCCGACGCGTACGCTGCCGTGCCCCTGCTGAACTGCCTGCTGCGGGAGGTGGCCCGTCCGGTCCGTCAGGAGGGCGAACACCACGTATACCGGCTGCCCGGCGGGGACCGCCTGCTGCGGGTGCGCGGCACCCGGCGGCCCGCCGAACCGCACATCCGTGTGGCGGGTGCCTGGCACCGCGTCGGCCACGCCGAGCTGGTCAAACTCGTCGCCGAGGAACTGCGCCGGCACACCGGGTCGTCCAACCACGAACTGCCCGCCGAGATGCTCGACAGCCGGGAGGCCGTGGCCGCCCTGCTCGCCGCCCGCACCCGGGCCGCCCCGCCGGAGGACCTCTACCGGCGCTCCGAGCAGTCCCTCCTCACCGGCCACACCCACCACCCGGCCCCCAAGGCGCGCGGCGGTGGGCCGGCCGCCGCCTGGCTGCCGTACGCGCCCGAGGCGTACGCCCGTTTCCCGATGGCCCTGCTCGGGCTCCGCGAGGACACCGTCGTCGAGGAGGGCGACACCTCCGCCCTCGACGCCCTCGGCACGGCCCCGCCCGGCTACCGCCTGCTCCCGGCCCACCCCTGGCAGCTCGACCTGGCCGCTCCCGAACTCGCCGCAGCCCTCGCGGACGGCAGGCTGATCCGGCTCGGCACGACCGCCTTCGACACCTGGCCCACGGCCGCGATCCGCACGCTCTACGCGCCCGGGCACGACCTCTTCCTCAAGTTCAGCCTCGACGTGCGCATCACCAACGACATCCGCCGGCTGTGGCGCCACGACCTGCTCGCCCTGCGCCGCACGGACACCACCGTGTGCGCCGCCTTCGCGACCTTCGACGGGCCCCCGGCCTGGCTCGGCGACCGCGGGTACCGCACCGCGGACTTCGCCTTCGAGGCCCTCGCCGTCCTCGTCCGCGACGGCTTCGGCGACCACCTCCTGCCCGGCGCGACCCCGCTGCTCGCCGCCGGACTCGTCGAGGGCTTCGACGGCAGCCCGCTCGACCGGACCCCCGACCCCGCCGCCTGGTGGGAGGCCTATCTGGCCCAGGTCGTGCCTCCGGCGCTGACGGCGTTCGCCGAGCACGGCGTCGTCATCGAGGCCCACCTGCAGAACACCCTGGTCGCCGTCGACGCCGACGGCCTTCCGGTGCAGGCGCTGTACCGGGACGCCGAGGGCGTGAAACTGCTGCCGGACGTGACGCGGCAGGCCGGCTGGGAGCGGCTCGTGTACTGCCTCGTCGTCAACCATCTCGTCGAGATCGCCGGCGCCCTCGCCGAACGGCACCCCGGTTTCGACCCCTGGCCCGCCGCCCGCCGCGCGTTCGCCCGCCACGACCTCCCCGAGGTCCCCGCCCTGCTCACCTCACCGAGTCTGCCCGCCAAGACCAACCTGCTGCTGCGCTGGACGGGCGCGGACGGCGCCGACGCCCGCTACCGGCCGCTGCCCAACCCGCTCGCGGAGGGGACCTGACCACTCTTGGCCCCCCGCGTGAAAGGATGATCACAACGGCTGGAGAGGGAGGGTGCGGCATGTCCGCGACGCCGGACGCAGGGGTCCCCTGCCGCATCGTCGTCTGCCGGGACTGCTGCTGCGGCAGTCCCAAGGTCACCGGCGTCGATCACGCCGCCCAGACCGAGCGCCTGCGCGAAGCGGCACCGGTGCGCATCTCCGAGTGCCTCGACGTCTGCGACCAGGCCAACGTCGTCGTCGTCCAGCCCTCCGCCGCGGGCCGGGCCGCCGGGGGCCGGCCGGTGTGGCTGGGCCTGGTCAACGACCCGGCGGCGACCGAGGACGTCGTCTCCTGGGTCCGGGAGGGCGGTCCCGGCGTCGCGCCCGTGCCCGACATCCTCGGCCTGTACGTCTTCACGCCGATCGCGCGGCGCCGCTCCGACGGCTCGTGACACGGCGGTTCATGACACGGCGGGCACGCACAGCACCGGGACCCTCGACAGGTGCAGCAGCTTGTGCGGAGTCGAGCCCAGCAGCGCCCCGCGCACCGGGCTCTCACCCCAGGTGCCCACCACGATGACCCGGGCCCCATGGAGGGCCGCGGCCTCGATCAGCGCCTGCGCGGGCCGCTCGTCGATGAGCTCCACAGACGTCCGGACACCGGCCTCCTCGGCCACCCGGACCGCATGACCGAGCGCGGTGCTGCCGGCCTCGCGGACGGCCTCGTGATGGGCGCCGTACTCCTCGCCCGCGACACCGGGGGCGGCGGCGCCGTAGACGATCACCAGAGGTTCGTCGTAGGCGGTCGCCACCTCGATGGCCACGCGCAGGGCCTGCTGGGCGCCCGGGGACTCGTCGTATCCGAGGACCACCGACATCTTCAGGACTCCTTGCCGTCGACGAGGGCCGGGTCGACCACGCTCGGGTGTTCCGACCAGAAGGCGGGCGCCGTCAGCCGCCGCACGACCATGAGGATCACGCCCACGACGGCGATGCCGATGCCGATGACGAGTGGCGGGCCGAGCCCGAACCAGTCGCTGCCGGTCACGGAATTGGCCGGGTCGGCCATGTCCTGGACGGACTCCACCAGCAGCCACGCCAGCAGCCCGGCGCCGATCAGCGGACCGACGCCGATCAGGAGAAGGTCCGGGACGCTCCTGGTCAACTGGCGGCGGTAGTACACCGCGCAGGCGACACCGGTGAGCGCGTAGTAGAACGCGATCAGCAGGGACAGTGCCGTCAAGGAGTCGAAGAGGGCGTTCTCGCTGATGTTGTAGACGACGAGGTACCAGGCGATGGCGATGCCGGCGACCCACCAGGTGCTCACGTCGGGGGTGCGGAACCGCGGGTGGATGTGGCCGAAGTGCGCGGGCAGGGCATGCCGGCGAGCCATCGACAGGCCCGTGCGGGACGCCGGGATGATCGTCGTCTGGGTGGAGGCGAGGGCGGATGTCGAGACCGCCAGCAGCACGACCCAGTCCCAGTCGCCCATGGCCTCCTCGGCGAGCAGGGCGAAGATGAACTCCTCCTCCGCCGCGTTCTCGGCGAGGTAGTCCGTCCCCGCGTAGGCCACGACCGCGAAGGCGACCGCGACGTACGTCACCAGCAGCAGCACCGTGGACCAGACGGCCGCCTTGCCGGGGGCGACGGCCGAGTCCTCGACCTCCTCGGTGAGGTTGACCGCCGACTCCCACCCCCAGTAGATGAACACGCCCAGCAGCAGGGCGCCGGTCAGGGACGCCCCACCCGCCCCGAAGGGGTCGAGCCAGCTGAACTCCGGATCGATGGCGTCGAGGGTTCCGGTGTCGGCGTAGACGCGGTACAGCGCCACCACGGCGAAGGCGAGCAGGCAGACGACCTGCGCCAGGATGAGGACGTTCTGCACCTTGGCCGATACATCGATGCCGATCACACAGATGGCCGTCATCACCACGATGAGCAGCACGGTGAGCACCTGGCGCACCACGTCGTTGTCGGCCCAGCTGTCCAGGCCGACGGCGAGCAGGAAGAACGTCACGGCGACGTCCGCGAGGGACCCGACGACCAGGACGCCCGTCATCGTGATGGCCCAGCCGCCGAGCCAGCCCGCCCACGGTCCCATGGCGCGGGTGACCCAGGAGAACGTCGTGCCGCAGTCCTGGTCGACCTTGTTGAGGTAGTAGAACGCCGACGCGATCAGCAGCATGGGCACGAACGACGCGAGCATCACACCGGGGGCGTAGATGCCCACCAGCGCCACGATCGGGCCGATGACCGCCGCCACGGAGTACGCGGGGGAGGTCGCGTTGAGCCCGATGACCAACGCGTCGACGAACCCGATCGCATTGGGCTTCAGGCTCGCCTCCGGGGGCGGGCCCGCGTCCGTGATGTCCTTGGTCATGCTCCCTCGCTCCCGTCGTGTGTGCGTCCATACAACAGGGGCTATGGGGTCATTTGGCTCATTGGCGACCATTCAGGGCTTCATGTCGCCCTCCGGCTGCGGACCAGCAGGTGCAGGAAGTACGGCGTGCCGATCACCGCGGTCATCAGGCCGGCGCCCAGCTGGGCCGGAGCGATGACGGTGCGGCCGAGCACATCGGCCGTGCCGACCAGCGCGGCGCCGAGCAGGACGGCGACCGGCACGACCCGGACGTGCCGCCGGCCGACCAGGGCACGGGCCGCGTGCGGCGCCACCAGGCCCACGAAGCCGATCGTGCCGGCCGAGGCGACGGCGGTCGCCGCGAGCAGCACGCCCACCACCAGGAACCCGAGCCGGGCCCGGGGCAGTCCGAGGCCGAGCAGCCGCGGGGTGTCCTCGTCCAGGGAGACGAGATCCAGCTCGGT
Source organism: Streptomyces sp. WAC04114 (assembly GCF_019733245.1). NCBI lineage: Bacteria > Bacillati > Actinomycetota > Actinomycetes > Kitasatosporales > Streptomycetaceae > Streptomyces > Streptomyces sp. WAC04114. The sequence goes on along the minus strand of NZ_JAIGQA010000001.1, from coordinate 108,800 downwards.
ACGCCGGGCGACCGCGACGGCCAGGCCCAGTGCCAGCACGAGCGCGACGGGCAGCACGTCCGGCATGGTCCGCCCGTACGTCGAACCGGACAGCCAGGTCAGCGCCTTGACGGCGTTGAACGGGTCGGTGAGCACGATGAGCAGGCTGATCAGGGCGGTGGAACCGGCGGCCATGCCGATGCCGACGAGGACCAGCCGGTTCTGCCGGAAGCCGCCCCGGGCGGAGAGCCCGAAGACGATCGCGGAGGCCAGCGCGGCGCCCCCGAACGCGGCGCCCGCCACGCTCCAGGAGCCGGCCGCGGGCACGGTGGTGACGAGCAGGACGGCGCCCAGCGCGGCGCCGCCGGACACGCCCAGCACCCCGGGCTCCGCCAGGGGGTTGCGGGTCACGGCCTGCACCAGCGTGCCGGCCAGGGCGAGCGCCCCGCCCGCGCACAGGGCCGCGAGCACCCGGGGCACGCGGGTGTCCAGGACGAAGGTGACGGTCTGCCCGGCCCGGCCCTGCACCCAGTTGGCGACATCGCCGAGCAGGAGCTTGCTGTCGCCCAGCAGGACGCCGGCCAGCGTGACGCCGACGACCGCGGCGACGAGCGCGGCCACGGTGACGAGGAAGGCCGTCCGGCTGGGGATGCGCAGCCGGTCCGGCGCGTCGGCCCCGGCGGTGTCGCGCAGCCGCAGGGCCGTCACCACCAGGAAGACGGCACCGACCAGGCTGGTGACGATGCCCGTGGGCACGGCGACCGCCGTGTCCGCCGGGACGATGGCCCGCAGCAGCACGTCCGAGCCGAGCACCAGCGCGGCACCGGCGAGACCGGCCACGGGCAGGACCGCCCGGGCGCGCACGAAGCCCCGGAACCGGCGGGCGAGCGGACGTACCAGCGCGGGGGCGCACAGCCCGACGAAGCCGATGGGCCCGGCGAGCGTGACGGCTGCCGCGGACAGCAGTGCCGCCAGGACCACCACCGTGACACGGGTGGCCCGCACCGGGACGCCCAGACCGCGCGCCGCGTCGTCCCCGAGGGCGAGCGCGTCGACCCGGCGGGCCACCAGCAGCAGCCCGAGGAGTCCGATCAGGGCGACGGGCAGCATCTGCAGGACACCGTCGAAGCCGTTCTGGCCGATGCTGCCCTGGTTCCACTGGTAGAGGCCCTCCGTCTGCTGCGGGAACAGCAGCAGCAGCCCTTCCGTCACGGAGTTCAGGCCGAGCGCCAGCGCGGTGCCGGCGAGGACCAGCCGTACGGTGCCAGTACCGAGGCCGGACAGGGCGAGCACGACGGCCGCGGCCGCCAGTCCGCCCGCGAAGGCCACCCCGGAGGAGGCGAGCAGCGGCAGGGAGACGCCGCTCGCACCGACCAGCCCGAGGGCCAGGTACGAACCGGCGTTCACCGCGAGGGTGTCGGGTGAGGCGAGCAGATTGCGGCTGACGGCCTGCAGGACGGCGCCGGCGATGCCGAGGACCACGCCGACCAGGACGCCGGCGGTCATCCGCGGCAGCCGGGAGGCGACGACCACGGAGGCGTCGCCCGGATCGGCCTGCCCGGTCAGGGCCTTGAGGACCTGCCGCGGTCCGACGGCGGCGGTGCCCTGGGTGATGTCGACGACGGCCAGGGCGGCGACCAGGAGGACGAGAGCGGCCGTCACCGCGGCCGCACCGGTCCGGGACGCGGCCGCGGGCGGACGGGTGACAGTCGGCGCTTCGGTGACGGCCATGACTCCGCTACTTCGTCAGCGCGCCGACGACGGCGTCGATGTACGCCTCCATCGACTCGGGACCGCCGAACATCCAGATGCCGTCGGGCAGCCGGTGCACCTTGTCCGCCTTCACGAACGGCAGGGAGGTCCACACGGCGTTCTTCTTGAGCTGCCCGGAGAACGGGTTGCTGGACTTGTCGCCGTCGTTGCCTATGTAGGCGAACTGCACGTCCTTCGGCAGGGCGGTGAGGCCCTCGACGTCGGTGGTGCCGAGGCCGTAGGCCGGGTCGCCCTTGACCTTCCAGGCGTTCTTCAGGCCGAGCTGCTTGTTGACGGAGCCGATGAGGGAGCCGTCGGTGTACGGGCGCAGCGAGACCTGGTTGGACGTCACGTAGCCGTCGGCGAAGGCGATGTCGGTGCCCTCGAGCTTGGCGTCGGCGAGGGCCTTCTTGCCCTCGGCGACCTTGGCCTCGAAGTTCTTCCGGGCCGTCTCGGCCTTGTCGGTGGTGCCGGTGGCCTTGGCGATGAGGTCGAGGTTGGTGAACATCTGCCCGATCTGGTCGGAGGCGTCCGCCGACTTGATCTCCAGCACCGGGGCGATCTTCCGCAGCTGCTTCACGGCCGCGTCCGGCAGGTCGGAACTGGCCACGATGAGGTCGGGGGAGAGCGAGGCGATGGTGTCCATGCTCGGCTCGCCGCGCGTGCCGATGTCCTTCGGCTCGTTCTTCAGCGGGACGGCGGTGTCCCAGGTCTTGTAGCCCTTGACGTCGGCGACACCGACCGGGTCGACGCCGAGGGTGATGAGGCTCTCGACCTCGTTCCACTCGGTCGCGACGACCTTCTTCGCCGGGCCGTCCAGCTTGACCTTCGCGCCGGTGGAGTCGGTGAGGCTGATGGCCCCGGAGGTCTTCTTCGTGCTGTCGGCGGCCGGCTCGGTGGTGCCGCAGGCGGCGAGGGTGAGCGCCGCGGCGGTGGTGGTGGCCGCGGTGAGCAGGAGACGTCTCATGAGGTGGTGCCGAGCCTTTCGCTTCGGGTGGTGCGGGTGTGGTGCCGGCCGATCGGACGGGTCCGCAGGCGGCCGGTGTGGGGGTCTGTGTCGACGTCGATCCGGATGCCGTAGACGGCGGTCAGCCGCTGCGGGGTCAGGACGTCCTCGGGCCGGCCGTCGGCGACGATCCGGCCCGCTTCGAGCAGCGTGATCCGGTCGGCGATGGCCGCCGCCTGGTCGAGGTCGTGCAGCACGACCCCGACGGCGATCCCGTGGTCGTCCGCCAGGTCGCGGACGAGGTCGAGGAGTTCGATCTGGTAGCGCAGGTCGAGATAGGTGGTCGGCTCGTCCAGCAGCAGCACGCCGGTCTCCTGCGCGAGGCAGCTCGCGAGCCAGACCCGCTGCAACTGCCCGCCGGAGAGGTGGTCCGCGCCGCGCTCGGCGAGGTCCGTGACCCCGGTCAGCGCGAGCGCCCGCTCCACCGCGGCCGTCGCGTCCGGATCCGGGCGGCCGAAGCGGCCCCGGTAGGGGTAGCGGCCGAACTCGACGACGTCGCGCACGGTCAGCCCGCTGGGCGTGGGGCGACCCTGCGTCAGCAGGGCCACGTACCGGGCGAACTCCCGGGCGGTCAGGGCGAGGCCGTCGGTCTCGCCGTCGATCCTGAGCTCGGCCCGGCGGGCCCGCTGCAACCGGGCGACGGTCCGCAGCAGCGTCGACTTGCCGCTGCCGTTGGGGCCGACCAGGACGGTCACCTCACCGGGCAGCAGCGCGATGGCCGCGTCGTGCACGACGTCCGTGCCGTCGTACGACACCGTCACGCCGGTGGCCGACAGTTGATGCCCGCGCAGACGCGATCCGCCGGCGGGTTCTTCACCAGATCTCACGCGGCGAAGGTTAGCCTAACCTAATATCGCCTTGACAAGGGGGTGTGGTGTTCGGGTTCATCCGGTCCGCCACGACGCCGGGTCCCACACCCCCGAGCGGCGCAGCGACATCGGGCAGTGCAGATGGATCTCGTCGATGTCGAGCGGGTTGTCGAGGATGTTGTGGAAGCTGTCGCCGCGCCGGTTGCCCGGCCGGTCGGGCAGCGCGAGTGTGCCCGCGTCGAGGACGTGGGTGAATCCGGCCAGATCGCCGCGCGGGGAGACGTCGCAGTTGCCCTGGCGTCGGAGGTGGCCAGCGAACACAAGGGGGAGCGGGCCAGGATGTCCAGGTCCTGCTCGATGAGCCGGTCGTGGACCTTGTCGATGACCACGGGCCAGGGGGACCGCGTGGTCGGCGGCATCGACGTCTTCGAGTTCGACGACGCCGTCCGCATCCGCAAGGTGCACTCGGTGACGGGCCGGCGCGGCATCACCGAGGCGCCCGCCCCGGGGCACTGAGCGGCCTCGGCCCCGACCGCCGGCCCGCCCGGCCTGGGTACTATGGCACCTTCGGATTCCGCCCTCCGGGGAGCCTTGGACCATGCTGAGAGAGGTCACCGCGACCCGCTACGTCGAACCCCTGCGGTCCGGCGGCTCCGTCCCCGGGGTGGTCGAGGCGGACGACCTCGGCACCTACGTCGTGAAGTTCACCGGCTCCGCGCAGGGCCGCAAGGCGCTCGTCGCCGAGGTGGTCGTGGGGGAACTGGCCCGCGCCCTCGGGCTGCGCTTCCCGGAACTCGTCCTGGTGCACTTCGACCCGGCGATCGCGGACCACGAACCGCACCAGGAGGTACGGGAGCTGCACGCGGCGAGCGCGGGTGTGAACCTCGGCATGGATCACCTGCCGGGTGCCCGGGACTTCACCCCGGAGGTCGCCCGCGTCTTCCCCGTCGATCCGCTGGAGGCGGGGAGGATCGTCTGGCTCGACGCGCTGACCGTGAACGTCGACCGTACGGTGCACAGCTCCAACCTGATGGTCTGGCCCACCCTCGGCGTCGCGCCCCCGCGCCTGTGGCTGATCGACCACGGCGCCGCCCTGGTCTTCCACCACCGCTGGGACGCCACCGACCCCCGCAAGGCCTACGACTTCCGGCATCACGCCCTCGGCCACTACGGGCCCGACGTCCGGGCCGCCGACGCCGAGCTGGCGCCCCGCGTCACCGAGGAGCTGCTGCGGGACATCCTCGCGGAGGTCCCGGACGCCTGGCTCGCGGACGAGCCGGGCTTCAGCACCGCGGACGAGGTGCGCGAGGCGTACGTGACCTACCTCCGCGCCCGCGCGGAGACCTCCGCGGACTGGCTGCCCACCGGCTTCCCCACCCGGGAGGAGCTCGCCGCCGAGGAGGCCCTCCGGGCGGCGAGGAACCAGCAAGAACGCCCCGCGTGGCTCAAGCAGGTGCCCGACCTGCACGGCAAGCCCGCGGCCGAGCAGGATTGGTCGGTGCACCTCGGATGACGGACACACAGCGGGTCGAGATCGAACTGTCGGAGGACGCCCCGGGCGCCTCGGCGCGGGTCGAGATCGAGTACTGCACCCAGTGCCGCTGGCTGCCCCGCGCGGCCTGGCTGGCGCAGGAACTGCTCACGACCTTCGAGGCGGAACTCACGGAACTGGCCCTCAAGCCCGGCACGGGCGGGGTGTTCACCGTCCGCGTCGGCGACGAGATCGTCTGGGACCGCCGCGAGCAGGGCTTCCCGGAGCCGACGGCGGTGAAGAAGGCCGTACGCGACCGAGTGGCCCCGGGAAAGTCCCTGGGCCACTCGGAGCGGTAGCGGTTGCTTAGCCCTTGAGCTGCTCGTAGGCCGGGAGCGTCAGGAAGTCGGCGTAGTCCTCGTCGAGGGAGACCGTCAGCAGCAGGTCGTGCGCCTGCTGCCAGTTGCCGGCCGCGAAGGCCTCCTCGCCGATCTCGGCGCGGATGTTCGCGAGTTCCTCGGCGGCGACCTTGCGGGCCAGCTCGGCCGTGACCTGCTCGCCGTTGTCGAGGACGACCTCCGCGTTGATCCACTGCCAGATCTGGGAGCGGGAGATCTCCGCGGTGGCCGCGTCCTCCATCAGGTTGAAGATGGCGACGGCGCCCATGCCGCGCAGCCACGCCTCGATGTAACGGATGCCCACCTGCACGGCGTTGACCAGGCCCGCGTACGTCGGCTTGGCGTCGAGCGAGTCGACGGCGATCAGGTCGGCCGCCTCGACGACGACGTCCTCGCGCAGGCGGTCCTTCTGGTGGGGCTTGTCGCCGAGGACCTTGTCGAAGGACTCCATGGCGATCGGCACCAGGTCGGGGTGGGCGACCCAGGAGCCGTCGAAGCCGTCGCCGGCCTCGCGGTCCTTGTCGGCGCGGACCTTCTCGAACGCGACCTTGTTGACCTCGGCGTCACGGCGGGACGGGATGAACGCCGCCATGCCGCCGATGGCGTGGGCGCCGCGCTTGTGGCAGGTGCGGACGAGGAGTTCGGTGTACGCGCGCATGAACGGGGCCGTCATCGTCACCGCGTTGCGGTCCGGCAGGACGAACCTGGCGCCGCCGTCACGGAAGTTCTTGACGATGGAGAACAGGTAGTCCCAGCGGCCGGCGTTCAGCCCGGAGGCGTGGTCGCGCAGCTCGTAGAGGATCTCCTCCATCTCGTACGCGGCGGTGATCGTCTCGATGAGGACGGTGGCGCGGATCGTGCCCTGGGGGATGCCGCAGTACTCCTGCGCGAAGACGAACACCTCGTTCCACAGGCGGGCCTCCAGGTGGGACTCCGTCTTCGGGAGGTAGAAGTACGGGCCCTTGCCGAGGTCCAGCAGGCGCTGGGCGTTGTGGAAGAAGTACAGGCCGAAGTCGACGAGCGCGCCGGGCACGGGCGTGCCGTCGGCGTCGACGAGGTGCCGCTCGTTCAGATGCCAGCCGCGCGGGCGCATGACGACGGTGGCGAGCTCCTCGTCCGCCTTCAGCGCGTACGACTTGCCGGACCTCGCGTCGGTGAAGTCGATGTTCCGGGTGTAGGCGTCGCTCAGGTTGACCTGGCCGAGGATCACGTTCTCCCAGGTGGGCGCGGAGGCGTCCTCGAAGTCCGCGAGCCAGACCTTGGCGCCGGAGTTGAGCGCGTTGATGGTCATCTTGCGGTCGGTGGGACCGGTGATCTCGACCCGGCGGTCGTTCAGGGCGTCCGGGGCCGGGGCGACCCTCCAGGAGTCGTCGGCGCGGATCGCGGCGGTCTCCGGGAGGAAGTCGAGGGTGGAGGTGCGGGCGATCTCGGCGCGGCGCTCGGCGCGGCGGGCGAGGAGTTCGTCACGCCGGGGCGTGAACCGCCGGTGCAGCTCGGCCACGAAGGCGAGCGCCGCTTCGGTGAGGACCTCCTCCTGCCGGGGCAGAGGCTCGGCGTCGACGATGGCCAGCGGAGACGGCGCTGGAGCGGACATGAACGGTCACTTCCTTCAGCGAGCTGTGAAGACGAGCCGGCGTGCTTGGCACCGGGTGCCAGTCTTCCCGGATACGGCGTTCGGCGCCCGGGGAGCCGTCGGGCGCTTCTGAACAGTGGATACTAGTTTCCTCATAGTGGAAGTTCAATCGTCTGTTGATGTCGAGAATCTCAGGGTCGAGGCAAGGTGGCGCTCCGTGCCACCCCCCTCACTCCAGGTGGGCCAGATCGGCTTCGGTGTCGATGTCGAAGGGCCGGGCGACGTCCCCGCACTCGACGAGGGCGAGGGCCGTCCGATGCTCCTTCAGATAGGCGCGTGCCCCCCGGTCCCCGGTCGCAGTCGCGGCGATGCCCGGCCAGTGGGCGGCGCCGAACAGCACCGGATGGCCGCGCTCACCGTCGTACGCGGCGGAGGCGAGCGACTCCTCGCCCTCGAACGCCGCGAGGACCCGGGCCACCGCCTCGGGTCCGATGCCGGGCTGGTCGACGAGCGACACCAGGGCGGCCCGTGCGCCCGTGCCGGCGAGCGAGCCGAGCCCGGCGCGCAGAGAACTCCCCATCCCCTGCTCCCAGTTGGGGTTGTCCACCAGGACGCAGCCCGGCAGTGAGGCCCGCGCGCGCACGTCGCCGGCCTGCGCGCCCAGGACCACGTGGACGGTCGCACAGCCGCCCTCCCGCAGCACCCGCACCGCGTGCTCCACCAGGGGCCGCCCCCGATGGGGGAGCAGTGCCTTGGGCCGCCCGCCGAGCCGCCGCCCGCCACCGGCCGCGAGCAGCAGTCCCGCGACCGCTCGTGCCCCGCCCGTCGTCTCCCGTGTCGTCATGGCTCCTGCATACCGCACGCCCCGTACGGGCGTACGACGGCGCGGGGTGCGCGTCGCACGGGCGTGCGCCTCGGGCCAGAAAGTCACTCAGTGAGACAAGTCGATGACGCAATGGACTGGCGCCTGGTGGCCCGCGTCGTTTACTGTCGCCCGCACCGACCGGCCGGGCGCCCGACTGCGGCCCGGTGTGGGGGACTTCGCGTCGGAAGAGCACGCGCACGACGAGGTGCGAGGGGGAGGACTGTGTTGCGGAGCGTCGAGCAGAAGCGGCAGGGGCCTGTGGCCGGCGGCGACGAGGACCCGCGCGTGACGGAGCTGCGCTCCGCCGTGTCCCGGTTACGCCGCCGACTGGCCGCCCATCCCGGTGAGTTCGCCGACCGGACCATCGCCGACGAGGAACTGGCCGCGCTCGCGGCCATGGCCGCCGACGGCATCCCCGAGATCCCCTGCCTGCGCCGCTCCCTCCTGCTGATCGCGGGCGCGATCGGCTCCGTGAGCGCCCTGTCGGCGGAGCTCACGGAGGTTCGGCGGGCCGTCGATCTCTTCGGAGGTCCGGTGCGGGGGCAGGGCTAGGCGGTTTCGTTTGGATCAGTGGGGCGTTGATCCGGGCCTGAGGGCATCGTGCACACAGACGGTCCCCGGAAATTTCCGATCAACCCACTACTCGTGTCTCAGAAGTCGCCGGGGACCTGGCCGGTGCCCGACAGGTACTCCGCGAGGGAGCCCTGTCGCGGTTGACCGGTCCTATTTGCAATCATTACTCCGGTTATGCGAGGTGGTCAAAGGATCCGGCGGACTATCTCGCCCGGGCTGATCGAGACGGCAGGGCCCAGAGGTGAGGCAGGGCTGACCCAGACGCGGCGTGACGCCGGGCTGATCCAGACGGGCAGGGCCCAGGGGGCGAGGGCCGGGCCGATCCGCACGGCAAGGCCCACGCCGCGGGTCGCGACCCGGGCCCGTCAGGTCCGGCAGCCGGGCACGGCGCCCTGCGGCCCGCCGCCGTTACGCCGGGCTCTGGCTGGCGAGCGCCGCGGACAGCTCCACGGCGACCTGCTGGAGCACCGGCACGATCTTGTCCGTCGCCGCCTCCGTGACCCGGCCCGCCGGGCCGGAGATGGAGATGGCCGCGGCGGTGGGGGAGTCGGGCACCGGCACCGCGAGGCAGCGGACCCCGATCTCCTGCTCGTTGTCGTCGATGGCGTAGCCCTGCAGGCGCACGTCCTCCAGGGCCGCGAGGAAGCCGTCGGCCGTCGTGATCGTCTTCTCCGTCGCGGCGGGCATGCCCGTACGGGAGAGCAGCGCCCGCACCTCCTCCGGCGGGAAACCGGCGAGCAGGGCCTTGCCCACGCCCGTGGAGTGCGGCAGCACCCGCCGGCCGACCTCCGTGAACATGCGCATCGAGTGCTTCGACGGCACCTGCGCCACGTAGACGATCTCGTCCCCGTCCAGCAGCGCCATGTTCGCCGTCTCGCCGGTCTCCTCGACGAGTCGCGCCAGGTACGGCCGTGCCCAGGTGCCCAGCAGCCGGGAGGCCGACTCGCCGAGGCGGATCAGGCGCGGGCCGAGCGCGTACCGCCGGTTGGGCTGCTGACGTACGTACCCGCAGGCCACCAGCGTGCGCATCAGACGGTGGATGGTCGGCAGGGGCAGGCCGCTGCTCGCGGACAGCTCGCTCAGGCCGACCTCGCCACCCGCGTCCGCCATCCGTTCGAGCAGGTCGAAGGCGCGCTCCAGGGACTGGACGCCACCGTTGGCGGAGGACCGGGCGGAGTCGGTGGTGCTGGCGCTGGACGTCGGCACGGCGCGTTCCTTTCGGGGCGGGCGGGAAGGGCAGAAGCCTACCCGGCGGTCGGTTGACTCCCCGCTTGTACGTAGCTACGTTCTGCTTGCTGGAAGTTTAATTCCGCTTTGTGGAAACGTCTAGGAGCTTCACCGAAGAGCGCCGCAGTCAAGTGTGCCCTTGACGGCGCGGAAGAGGGAGTGAAGACTCCTTCAACAGAAAGTTGAATTCCGTTACGCGGAAGTAAGGGGTTCGGGTGTCCGACGCTGAACTGGTGCTGCGCTCGACGCGAGTCATCACCCCCGAAGGAACGCGGGCCGCGTCCGTCGCGGTGACCGACGGCACGATCACGGCCGTCCTCCCGCACGACGCGCCCGTCCCCGAGGGCGCCCGCCTGGAGGACCTGGGCGACCACGTCCTGCTGCCCGGCCTGGTCGACACGCACGTCCACGTCAACGATCCCGGCCGCACCGAGTGGGAGGGCTTCTGGACCGCCACCCGCGCGGCGGCCGCCGGTGGCATCACGACCCTCGTCGACATGCCCCTCAACTCCCTCCCGCCGACCACGACCGTCCCGCACCTGCGGACCAAGCAGCAGGTCGCCGCCGACAAGGCACACATCGACGTCGGGTTCTGGGGCGGCGCCCTGCCCGACAACGTCAAGGAGCTCCGCCCGCTGCACGAGGCAGGAGTGTTCGGCTTCAAGGCGTTCCTGTCGCCGTCCGGCGTCGACGAGTTCCCGCACCTGGAGCGAGACCCGCTCACCCGCACCATGGCCGAGATCGCCGCCTTCGACGGCCTGCTCATCGTGCACGCCGAGGACCCCCACCTGCTCGCCTCCGCCCCGCAGCAGCCGGGCCCGAGGTACGCCGACTTCCTCGCCTCCCGCCCCCGGGACGCCGAGGACACCGCCATCGCCCAGCTCATCCGCGAGGCGAAGGCCCTCGACGCGCGCGTGCACGTGCTGCACCTGTCCTCCAGCGACGCCCTGCCGATGATCGCCGAGGCGCGGGCCGAGGGCGTCCGCATCACCGTGGAGACCTGCCCCCACTACCTGACCCTCACCGCCGAGGAAGTCCCCGACGGCGCCAGCGAGTTCAAGTGCTGCCCGCCCATCCGCGAGGCCGCCAACCAGGACCTGCTCTGGCAGGCCCTCGCCGACGGCACCATCGACTGCATCGTCACCGACCACTCCCCGTCCACGGCCGACCTGAAGACCGACGACTTCGCGACGGCCTGGGGCGGCATCTCCGGGCTCCAGCTGAGCCTGGCCGCGGTGTGGACGCAGGCCCGCAGGCGCGGGCACGGCCTGGAGGACGTGGTGCGCTGGATGTCCGCGCGCACCTCCGAACTGGTCGGGCTCGACGACCGCAAGGGCGCCATCGCGGTCGGCCGCGACGCCGACTTCGCCGTCCTCGCCCCGGACGAGACCTTCACCGTCGACCCCGTGGCCCTCCAGCACCGCAACCGCGTCACGGCGTACGCCGGCCGGACCCTGCACGGCGTCGTGAAGTCGACCTGGCTGCGCGGGCAGCGCATCGTCGCGGACGGTGAGTTCACCGAACCGAAGGGGCGGCTCCTCACCCGGACCCAGTGAAATCCCCACCGACTCGAAAGGCAGATCTGATCACCGTGACGGCGATTCCCAGCTTCACCGGCGACGCGAACCCCTACGGAGGCGGCGACCCGTACGCGGACTACCGCACCGCCGACTTCCCCTTCACCCAGTACACCGACCTCGCCGACCGGCGCCTCGGAGCCGGTGTCATCGCCGCCAACGACGAGTTCTTCGCCCAGCGCGAGAACCTGCTGGTGCCCGAGCCCGCCGAGTTCGACCCCGAGCACTTCGGCCACAAGGGCAAGATCATGGACGGCTGGGAGACGCGCCGCCGCCGGGGCGCCTCCGCCGACCACCCCTGGCCGACCGCCGAGGACCACGACTGGGCCCTGGTCCGCCTCGGTGCGCCCGGCGTGATCCGCGGGATCATCGTCGACACCGCCCACTTCCGCGGCAACTACCCGCAGGCCGTGTCCGTCGAGGGCACCTGCGTCCCCGGCTCGCCGTCGCCCGAGGAACTCCTCGGCGACGACGTGAAGTGGACGACCCTCGTCCCGCGCACCGCGGTCGGCGGCCACGCGGCGAACGGTTTCGCCGTCGCCGCCGAGCAGTGCTTCACGCACCTCAGGGTCAACCAGCACCCCGACGGCGGCATCGCCCGCCTGCGCGTCCACGGCGAGGTCGTCCCCGACCCCGCGTGGCTGGAGGCGCTGGGCACCTTCGACGTCGTCGCCCTGGAGAACGGCGGCCGGGCCGAGGACGCCTCCAACCTCTTCTACTCACCCGCCTCCAACACCATCCAGCCGGGCCGCTCCCGCAAGATGGACGACGGCTGGGAGACCCGCCGCCGGCGCGACCAGGGCCACGACTGGATCCGCTACCGGCTCGCCGCCCAGGCCCGGATCCGCGCCCTGGAGATCGACACCGCCTACCTCAAGGGCAACAGCGCCGGCTGGGCGTCGGTGTCCGTCAAGGACGGCGAGGACGGCGAGTGGCAGGAGATCCTGCCCCGCACCCGCCTCCAGCCCGACACCAACCACCGCTTCGTCCTGCCGGAGCCGGCCGTCGGCACGCACGCGCGCGTGGACATCTTCCCGGACGGCGGCATCTCCCGGCTCCGCCTCTTCGGCTCCCTGACCCCGGAGGGCGCGAGCCGCCTGGCGGCACGCCACCAGGAGCTCGGCGGCTGACCCGACCCGTGAGACCCGTGAGGCGCACCGGCCGGACAGCACCGATGCGCCTCACGTACGTCACGGCGTGCGCGCCTCAGGGGGAGCGTGTCTTGCGTCGTACGCGCCTCACGCCGCGTGGCCCCCGTCCACCGGGAACTCCGCCCCGGTCACGTACGTCGCCCCCGCCAAGTAGGCGACCGTCGACGCCACCTCCTCCGCCGTCCCGAACCGGCCCAGCGCCGTCAGCGCCGCCTGCCCGGCCGCGTACGGCCCGTCCGCCGGGTTCATGTCCGTGTCGATCGGGCCGGGAAGAACCAGGTTCGCCGTGATCCCGCGCCCGCCCAGCTCCCGGGCCAGTGCCTTGGTCAGACCGGCCAGGGCCGCCTTGCTCGTCGCGTAGAGGGTCCCGCCCGGCCCCGGCACCCGCTGGGCCATGCAACTGCCGATCGTGATGATCCGCCCGCCCTCGGGCAGCCATGCGGCAGCCGCCTGCGAGGCCAGGAAGACACCCCGTACGTTGACGTCGAGAACCCGGTCCACGTCCGCGAGCGACAGGGTGTCCAGCGGACCGAGCACCCCCACACCGGCGTTGTTGACCAGGATGTCGAGCCGGCCCAGCGCCTCCGCGGCCGCGTCCACCAGCTCGGCCGCCTCCGTGGCATCGCCCGTGTCCGCGCGCAGCGCCACCGCCCGGCGCCCCAGCGCCTCCACGGCCCGTACGACGTCCTCGGCCGCCTCCTTGCCGTTCACATAGCCGACGGCCACGTCCGCGCCCTGGCGCGCCAGCCGCACCGCCGTCGCCGCGCCGATGCCACGGCTCCCCCCGGTCACGAGCGCCACCTTGCCGTTCAGAGTTCCCTGAGAAGTCATGGCTCCATCCCAGCGGCCGCACGACACCGGCGCTGGCGGCGAGCGGACGTCGACGTTCCCGGGCCGGCCGAAGGTTCCACGGCCCGGAGCACACCCGATCCGGCGTACAAGCGGAACCTTTCCATCCGCTTCCTGCGTTCCCCGGTCGTGACCCTTCAGCAAGAGATCGTCGGCAACGCCATGCAGATGGCGGTCGTGAGCCTGCAGCCCGGTCAGACGGTGTACTGCGAGGCCGGAAAGTTCCTGTTCAAGACCACGAACGTGACCATGGAGACCCGCCTGGGCGGCCCGTCGGGCGGGGGCGGGCGGCAGTCGCAGCCCGGCGGCAGCGGCTCGGGCGGCATGGGCGGCCTGCTGCGCCAGGCCATGGGCACGGCCATGCAGGCCGGCCAGCGCGCCCTCGCGGGGGAGTCGCTGGCGTTCCAGTACTTCACCACCCAGGGCGGCGAGGGCACCGTCGGCTTCGCGGGCGTGCTCCCCGGGGAGATGCGCGCGCTGGAACTGGACGGCACGCGCGCGTGGTTCGCCGAGAAGGACGCCTTCGTGGCCGCGGAGTCCACCGTCGACTTCGGCATCGCCTTCCAGGGCGGCCGTACCGGGCGGAGCGGCGGCGAGGGCTTCGTCCTGGAGAAGTTCACCGGACGCGGCACGGTGATCATCGCCGGGGCGGGCAACTTCATCGACCTGAACCCGGTCGACTTCGGCGGCCGCGTCGAGGTCGACACGGGGTGCGTCGTGGCCTTCGAGGAGGGCATCCACTACGGCGTCCAGCGCGTCGGCGGCCTCAACCGCCAGGGTGTGATGAACGCGGTCTTCGGCGGCGAGGGCCTGTCCCTGGCCACCCTGGAGGGCAACGGCCGGGTGATCCTGCAGTCCCTCACCATCGAGAGCCTCGCGAACGCCCTGAAGAAGGCCCAGGGCGGCGACAAGCAGGGCCCGACGGGCGGGCTGTTCTCCACGAACGCCCAGTGAGCGGGCGTCCGGGCCGGCGATGAGTTGCGGGTGCCGGCGGGGTCTGACGTGATGGCATCAGGCCCCACACCAGGAAGCAGGCACTCGCCATGGGCAAGCTCGTCTCCACCCTCTTCGTCACCCTCGACGGCGTCTACCAGGCCCCCGGCGGGCCGCAGGAGGACACCCGCGGGGGCTTCACCCACGGCGGCTGGAGCTTCCCGTACGCCGACGAGGACTTCGGCCGGTTCATGGGCGAGGTGTTCACCCGCCCGGGCGCCTTCCTGCTCGGCCGCCGTACGTACGACATCTTCGCCACCTACTGGCCCAAGGTGACCGACCCCGCGGACCCGGTCGCCGGCCCGCTCAACTCCCTGCCGAAGTACGTGCCTTCCTCGACCCTGACGGACCCGGGCTGGGCGGGCACGACCGTGCTCTCCGGCGACCTCGCCGAGGAGGTCACCGCCGTGAAGGAGCGCACCGACGGCGAGGTCCAGGTGCACGGCAGCGGCGCCCTCGTCCGGTCGCTGCTGGCGCTCGACCTGGTGGACACCCTGCACCTGCTGACCTTCCCGGTCGTGCTCGGCTCCGGGTTCCGGCTGTTCACGGAGGGCACCGTACCGACCGCGTTCGAGCACACCGGCGGGAGCGTCACCGGTGGGGGCGTCTCGATCCAGACGTACGACCCGAAGGGCCGCCCGGAGTACGGCGAGTTCGGCCTGCCGGAAGGCGCGTGAGGGCGCTCGCGGGGCTACGCGTGAGGGCGCCGCGGGGCCGGTGAACTTCCCGCGAACTCACGGGGCTTCACAGGAAATTCTCCGGGCTTGTCATTGACATGCCAGCGTCTACGCGCGTCATCATGAGCGGCATGAATGTCCCCCCACGCGCCTCGCGGCTCGGCGCAGCAGCCGCCCTTCTGTCCGCTCTCCTCGTCGGCGGAACCGTCTCCGCCACCACGGCCGACGCCGCCCCCACCGCCGTCGGCGACATCTGCTACAGCAAACTGCCGTCCCAGGCCCATGACACGCTCGACCTGATCGAGCAGGGCGGCCCTTACCCGTTCGACCAGGACGGCACCGTCTTCCAGAACCGGGAAGGCATCCTGCCCAGCCAGTCCTCCGGCTACTACCACGAGTACACGGTCATCACCCCGGGCTCCTCCGACCGCGGTGCGCGGCGCATCGTCACCGGTGAGCAGAACCAGGAGGACTACTACACGGCCGACCACTACGTCTCCTTCGACCTGGTCGACCACGGCTGCTGAGCCCTGACGGGGCGCCGGGCCGGAAGTCCGTCGGCGTCTCAGACGGACTTCCGGCTCCCGGCCGCCGCGAACAGGGCCACGCCCAGCACGAGCAGCGCGACGCTCGCGTAGATCTCGTAGCCGTCCAGGAACCCCAGGCGCTGGACCAGGCCCCAGTTCCAGTCGGTGAACTCGTGCACCAGGCCCGCCACGCCCTGGACCAGGGCGAGAAAACCGAGAATCTCCAGTACCTGCTTCATGCCACCAGCCTCGTCCCGCGGACCCCCCACGCAGATCGGCCGCGGGACGAGCACCCCGGGACGGAAGTCCCCGCTCCGGGGTGCCGGCCGCGTCGAAAGTCTGCGGCGTGACGACTTTGGTCGACGATCCCGCCCGAGGACGGCCGGTACGCGTTCCGGCTGCGTAGATTTGGCGCCGTGAATGGTGACGACGTGGGGCACGCCTCGCCGGTACCGACGGGAGCGACGCCCGCGCTCCTCACCGGGCGCAGATGGTTCTTCCCGTCGGCGCTCCTGCACGAACTCGACCCGGACGCCGCACGGGCCGGGCGGCGGCCCCGGCGCACCGCCCGCGACTGGGTCGTCGACTTCTCCTGCTTCCTGATCGCCGTCGTGGTGGGCGCCGCGGCCCTCGACGCGCTCGTCGACAACCCCCATGCCCCGCGCGGACTGGTCGTCGTCGACCAGGTGATCGGCGCGCTGGCCTGTGCGGCGGTCTGGCTGCGGCGCCGCTGGCCGCTGGGGCTGACCGTGGCCCTGACGCCCCTCTCCCTCGTCTCGGACATCTCGGGGGGCGCCGGCCTGATCGCCCTGTTCACCCTCGCGGTGCACCGCCCCTTCCGGTACGTGGCCTGGGTGGGCGGGGTCAACGTGGCGCTGGTGCCGCTCTACTACTGGGTGCGCCCCGACGCGGACCTCCCCTACCTGGTGAGCGTCCCCTTCGCCATGCTGCTCACCGTGGCGATCGTCGGCTGGGGCATGTTCGTGCGTGCCAAACGGCAGCTGATGGTGAGCCTCAGGGACCGCGCCCGGCGCGCCGAGACCGAGGCGCGGCTGCGGGCCGAACAGGCGCAGCGGCTCGCCCGCGAGGCCATCGCCCGGGAGATGCACGACGTGCTCGCCCACCGGCTGACGCTGCTCAGCGTGCACGCGGGCGCCCTGGAGTTCCGGCCCGACGCGCCCCCGGCTCAGACGGCGCGGGCGGCGGGCGTGATCCGGGAGAGCGCGCACGAGGCGCTCCAGGACCTGCGGGAGATCATCGGCGTGCTGCGCGCCGGCGAACCCGACGACACGGGCCGGCCGCAGCCGACCCTCGCGGCGCTCGACACGCTGGTCGCGGAGTCCCGTGAGGCCGGCATGAAGGTCGTCCTCGACCAGCGTGTCGAGGACGCCGCCGCCGTCCCGTCCTCCGTCGGCCGCACCGCCTACCGGATCGCCCAGGAGGGCCTGACCAACGCGCGCAAGCACGCCCCCGGCGCGGAGGTCACGGTGACCGTCACCGGCGCGCCGGGCACCGGCCTCACCGTCCGCGTGCACAACCCGCCGCCCGTGGGCGAGGTGCCGCACGTCCCCGGCTCCGGCCAGGGCCTGATCGGCCTCACGGAGCGGGCGACCCTCGCGGGCGGCCGGCTGGAGCACGGGCACACGCCCGGCGGCGGGTTCGAGGTGGACGCGTGGCTGCCGTGGCCGTGAGCACCCGCCGTCCTCCCCCCCCAGGCCGTCAACCCCGGGCGCGGCGCCGGGCGTTGGCGCCGCCCGTCCGGGCCCGCCGCCCGGCCCGGCCGTGATTACGTAAGGCCCATGACTGCGATCAGACTGCTCCTCGTCGACGACGACCCGCTGGTGCGGGCCGGGCTCTCCTTCATGCTGGGCGGCGCCGACGACATCGAGATCGTCGGTGAGGCCGCCGACGGCACCGAGGTGGAGGCCCTCGTCGACCGCACCCGCCCGGACGTCGTGCTCATGGACATCCGGATGCCGGCGGTGGACGGTCTCACGGCCACGGAGCGGCTGCGTGCCCGCAAGGACGCCCCGCAGGTGGTGGTACTCACCACCTTCCACGCCGACGAGCAGGTGCTGCGCGCGCTGCGCGTGGGCGCCGCCGGGTTCGTCCTCAAGGACACCCCGCCGGCCGAGATCATCGCGGCGGTGCGCCGCGTCGCGGCCGGCGACCCGGTCCTGTCGCCCGCGGTCACCCGCCAGCTGATGCGGCACGCCGTCGGCACCGGCCCCGACACCCGCCGCACCCGCGCCCGGGACCGCATCGCCGTCCTCAACGACCGCGAGCGCGAGGTCGCCGTCGCGGTCGGCCGGGGCCTGGCCAACGCCGAGATCGCCACCGGCCTGTTCATGAGCGTCGCCACCGTGAAGACGCACGTCTCGCGCATCCTGGCCAAGCTGGACCTCAACAACAGGGTGCAGATCGCGCTGCTCACCTACGACGCGGGGCTCCTGGAGGGAGAGCGGGAAGAGCAGTGACCGCCGGGGTCCGGCGTCAGGCGACCGTGGGCGGGGAGCCGCCGGCGATCTCCGCGAGGTGCACCGGCCTGCGCTCGCGCCGCGACAGCTCGCACGCCTCGGCGATCCGCAGTGCCTGCAGCGCCTCGCGCCCGTCGCAGGGGTTGGCCCGCTCGCCCCGGACGACCTCGACGAAGGCGTTCAGCTCCGCCGCGTAGGCCGGGCCGAACCGCTCCAGGAAACCCGTCCAGGGCTTGTCCGCGGCGGGCGGCCCGGTCGGCTCGGTGGACGCGATCGGCGTGCGGTCGTCCAGGCCGACCACGATCTGGTCGCGCTCCCCGGCCAGCTCCATGCGCACGTCGTAGCCGGCCCCGTTCATCCGGGTCGCCGTGAGCGTGGCGAGCGTGCCGTCGTCCAGGGTGAGGAGCGCGGCCGCGGTGTCGACGTCGCCCGCCTCGCGGAACATCCGGGGACCGGCGTCGGACCCGGCCGCGTAGACGTCCGTGACCTCCCGGCCGGTCACCCAGCGCAGCACGTCGAAGTCGTGGATCAGGGTGTCCCGGTACAGCCCGCCGGACAGCGGCAGCCAGGCCGCGTCCGGCGGCTGCTGGTCGCTGGTCAGGGCCCGCACGGTGTGCAGCCGCCCCAGCCGGCCGGACCTTACGGCCTCGCGCGCACCCGTGTAGCCCGCGTCGAAGCGGCGCTGGAAGCCCATCTGCAGAACCGTCCCGGCCGCCTCGACCTCGGCGATCGCCGCCAGGGACCCCGGCAGATCCAGCGCGATGGGCTTCTCGCAGAACACCGGCAGACCCGAGCGTGCTGCCCGACCGATCAGTTCGGCGTGGGCCGACGTGTTCGTCGTGATCACCACGGCGTCGACGCCCCAGCGGAAGATCTCCTCCACGCCGGGCGCCGCCGTCTCGCCCAGCCGGTGCGCCAGTTCCTGGGCCCGGGCGGCGTCCGCGTCCGTGAGGATCAGGGAACCGACGTCCCGGTTCCGGCTGAGTGTCTTCGCGTGGATGGTGCCGATGCGGCCCGTACCGATGACCCCGATGCGCATGGAAACAAAGTGCGTGCACAGCCCGCCGCTGTCAATCTGTATGTCCGGACAATCTGACTACACGACTTCCCGTCAACAACGCACGGAGCTACGCTCGGCCCGTGCCGAAACCTGAAGTGGACCCGACCGTGCAGCTCGAGCTGAGTGTGGACCGCAGCTCTCCCGTGCCGTTGTACTTCCAGCTGTCCCAGCAGCTGGAGGCCGCGATCGAGCACGGCACGCTGACCCCCGGCAGCCTGCTGGGCAACGAGATCGAGCTCGCCGCCCGACTCGGCCTGTCCCGGCCGACCGTCCGCCAGGCGATCCAGTCGCTCGTCGACAAGGGCCTCCTCGTGCGCCGCCGCGGCGTGGGCACCCAGGTCGTGCACAGCCAGGTCAAACGCCCTCTCGAGCTCAGCAGCCTCTACGACGACCTGGAGGCGGCGGGCCAGCGCCCGGCCACCAGGGTCCTGGTCAACAAGCTCGTCCCCGCCTCCGCCGAGGTCGCCGCCGCGCTCGGCGTCGCCGAGGACAGCGACGTCCACCGCGTCGAGCGCCTCCGCCTCGCCCACGGCGAGCCCATGGCCTACCTCTGCAACTTCCTGCCCCCCGGCCTCATCGACCTCGACACGGACCAGCTGGAGACGACCGGCCTCTACCGTCTGATGCGGTCGGCGGGCATCACCCTGCACAGCGCCCGCCAGTCGATCGGCGCCCGGGCGGCGACGACGGAGGAGGCGGAACGGCTGTCGGAGGAGACGGGGGCCCCGCTGCTGACCATGCAGCGGGTGACGTTCGACGACACTGGCCGAGCAGTGGAATACGGCACACACACCTACCGCCCGACGCGCTATTCGTTCGAGTTCCAGTTGCTCGTTCGGACGTGATGGTCATGCTGTTGAGGGGCGCGGGGAACTGCGCGACAAGCCCCCACCGGCCGGCACGCGGCGATGATCCGCACCACCCCTGTGCTCCGCACCGTGCCGTCCCGTGAGGCAGAATCGGGCCCGATGAGCACCTACCGCGACTTCACCGCCCCCATCGGCTCCCGCCGTGCCACGGCCCTGCGCACCGTCGGCACCCGGGAGCGCCGCTCGCACCTGACGGCCCCCCGCGTGCCCACGGTCGGCATCGACATCGGCGGTACGAAGGTGATGGCGGGTGTCGTCGACGCCGACGGCAACATCCTGGAGATGCTCCGCACGGAGACCCCGGACAAGTCCAAGAGCCCCAAGGTCGTCGAGGACACCATCGCCGAGCTGGTCCTGGACCTCTCCGACCGGCACGACGTGCACGCCGTCGGCATCGGCGCGGCCGGCTGGGTGGACGCCGACCGCAACCGCGTGCTGTTCGCGCCCCACCTGTCCTGGCGCAACGAACCGCTCCGCGACCGCCTCTCGGGCCGGCTGTCCGTCCCGGTCCTCGTGGACAACGACGCCAACACCGCCGCCTGGGCCGAGTGGCGCTTCGGCGCCGGCCGCGGCGAGGACCACCTGGTCATGATCACCCTCGGCACCGGCATCGGCGGCGCGATCCTGGAGGACGGCCAGGTCAAGCGCGGCAAGTACGGCGTCGCCGGCGAGTTCGGCCACATGCAGGTCGTGCCCGGCGGCCACCGCTGCCCGTGCGGCAACCGCGGCTGCTGGGAGCAGTACAGCTCCGGAAACGCCCTGGTCCGCGAGGCCCGCGAGCTGGCCGCCGCCGACTCGCCGGTCGCGTACGGGATCATCGAGCACGTCAAGGGCAGCATCGGCGACATCACCGGCCCGATGATCACCGAGCTGGCCCGCGACGGCGACGCCATGTGCATCGAACTGCTCCAGGACATCGGCCAGTGGCTCGGCGTCGGCATCGCCAACCTCGCCGCCGCCCTCGACCCCTCCTGCTTCGTGATCGGCGGCGGCGTCTCGGCCGCCGACGACCTGCTGATCGGCCCCGCCCGGGACGCCTTCAAGCGGCACCTCACCGGCCGCGGCTACCGCCCCGAGGCCCGCATCGTCCGGGCCCAGCTCGGCCCCGAGGCCGGCATGGTCGGAGCCGCAGACCTCGCCCGGCTGGTCGCCCGCCGCTTCCGCCGCGCCAAGCGCCGCCGCGTGGAGCGCTACGAGCGCTACGAGCGGTACACGCAGTCGCTGCGCAGTACCCAGGAGACGTCGTGACCGCCTCCCTGCCCCACCAGGGCCCCTGGCCCGACGAGCCGGACCGTCCGGCCGAGGACCGCCGCCACATGATCCGGCGCAGGTCCCTCACCCTGCTGATCATCGTGCTGCTCATCGGCATCCCGGCCGGCTACCTCGTGATCTCCGCGAACCAGAGCCGCGACAGCGGCAAGGACAAGGAGGCGAAGTACTCGGCCACCGGCCTGACCGAGGGCTGGCCCTCCAAGCTCCAGCGCCGGATCTACCAGGTGCCCGTCCCGCACCCGGCCTGGCACGTGGCGTACTACGAGACCAACAACTGGAAGACCAGCCGCCTCTACACCCAGTTCGAGACCAACGCGGCTGGTCTGGACGCCTACCTGACCGGCCTGGGTGTGACGCGGAAGGACCTGAAGCAGGGCCACATCACGATCGGCGCCCGCGACCGGAAGATCACCGGCTGGAAGTTCGCCACGAACGACTCCTGGTACGGCTTCGTCCACCGGCAGAAGAACCCGGCACCCACCCACGACGTGGTCGTGGACCTGTCCAACCCGGCCTACCCCTGGGTGTACGTCGTGGGCCGGACCGTGCCGTAGGCCATGACACCGCGGAGACCCGTCGGGAGCCTCCGGGCCCGCCGCCGGGGCCGACTGTCAGACCCCGCCCGTAGAGTCGGAGACAACTGATCCGACACGCGGGGCGGGAGGTGGCAGGACGTATGCAAGAGGCGGCTCAGGTGGCCGAGGGGGCGGGGGACGCGGCGGTCCCGGTCCGGCTCCCCGCCGTCTTCCTGCCCGCGCCCCTCCCGCGCGAGGGCCGCATCGCCTTCTGGGACCCCGAGGGCGAGCCCCTCCCGGCGGACTCGGAAGGCACGTCGGACGCCGCGGACACCGAGCTGACCGTCGTACGGCGGCACGGCACCGCCGGAGTCCGGCGGCGCACCACCCGCGCGCTGACCCTCCCGCTCGACGCGGCCCTGCCACTCCTCGTGCGCGCCCGGCACGACCCCGCGGCCCACCCCGCCACGGCCTGCTGGGGCGCCGCCGCCCTGCACGCCCTGCGGCTGACCGCCCGCGGCCGGCTGCTGCCCGGCCTCACCGCCACGGGCCACGACGCCTGGCGGGCCGGGCCCCTCGACCCGGACGACATCGCGCACCTGCGCGCGGTGGCCGCCGCCCTGCCCTACGAGGGCCACGCCGTGCCACTGCCCGGCCCCGGCCCGATCCGGCTGCCCGAACCGGAAGCGCTGATGCGCGCCTTCCTCGACGCGGTCGCCGACACCCTGCCCCGCACCCCGGCCGCGCCCCACACCTACGGCGGGCCTTTCGCCGCCCGCGAGGCCCAGCATCTGCCCACCGCCCATGACTGGGCCGCCGAGGTCGCCGCCGGCATGGACGCCGGCGTGCGGATCTCGCTCCGCCTGGACCTGTCGGCTTACGACCTGTTCGACGACGCCTCCGGTGGCGCCCGCAGCGCCGGAGCGGCGATCGTCCAGGTGCACAGCCTCGCCGACCCCACCCTGGTGGCCGACGCGGCGGCCCTCTGGGCGGGCGAGGCCGACGCCTTCGGCCCCCGCGCGCGCGTGGACGCGGCCCTCGCCGTGCGCCGCGCGGCCCGCGTCTGGCCCCCGCTGGACCGGCTCGCCGACCAGGACGTGCCCGACGTGCTGGCCCTGACCGAGGACGAGCTGAGCGACCTGCTCGGCGTCGCGGCGACCCGGCTCGCCGCCGCCGGGGTCGCCGTGCACTGGCCGAGGGACCTCGCGCAGGACCTGTCCGCCGCTGCGGTCGTCCGCCCGGCCCCCGGCTCGGCGACCGACGGGACCGGCTTCTTCGAGAGCGAGGACCTCCTCCTGTTCCGCTGGCAGCTGGCGCTCGGCGGCGACCCGCTCACCGACACCGAGATGGACGCCCTCGCCGAGGCCCACCGCCCGGTCGTCCGGCTGCGTGACCAGTGGGTGCTGGTCGACCCGGCGCTCGTCCGCAAGGCCCGCAAACGGGACCTGGGCCTGCTCGATCCGGTCGACGCGCTGTCCGTCGCCCTCACCGGCACCGCCGACGTCGACGGCGAGACGGTCGAGGCCGTCCCCGTCGGTGCGCTGGCCGCCCTGCGCGACCGCCTGACCGCGGGGATCCGCCCGGCCGACCCGCCCCCGGGCCTGCGGGCCACCCTCCGGGACTACCAGCTCCGGGGTCTGGCCTGGCTCGACATGATGACCTCCCTCGGCCTCGGCGGCTGCCTCGCCGACGACATGGGACTCGGCAAGACCGTCACCCTCATCGCCCTGCACCTGAGGCGGGCCCGCCCGGAACCGACCCTGGTCGTCTGCCCGGCCTCCCTGCTGGGCAACTGGCAGCGGGAGATCACCCGCTTCGCCCCCGGCGTCCCCGTCCGCCGCTTCCACGGTCCCGACCGCAGCCTCGACGACCTGGACGGCGGCTTCGTCCTCACCACCTACGGCACCATGCGCTCGGCGGCCCCCGCCCTGGCCGGCCGCACCTGGGGCATGGTCGTCGCCGACGAGGCGCAGCACGTCAAGAACCCCTACTCGGCCACCGCCAAGGCGCTGCGCACGATCCCGGCCCCCGCGCGCGTCGCCCTGACCGGCACGCCCGTCGAGAACAACCTCTCGGAGCTGTGGGCACTGCTCGACTGGACCACCCCGGGCCTGCTCGGCCCACTGAAGTCCTTCCGCGCCCGGCACGCGCGCGCCGTGGAGAACGGCGAGGACGAGGAGGCGGTGGAGCGCCTGGCCCGGCTGGTCCGGCCCTTCCTGCTGCGCCGCAAGAAGTCCGACCCGGGCATCGTGCCCGAGCTGCCGCCCAAGACCGAGACCGATCATCCGGTGCCGCTCACCCGTGAACAGGCCGCGCTGTACGAGGCGGTCGTCCGCGAGTCGATGCTCGCCATCGAGACGGCCGAGGGCATGCCCCGCCGGGGCCTGGTGCTGAAGCTCCTCACCTCGCTGAAGCAGATCTGCAACCACCCCGCGCTGTTCCTCAAGGAGGAGCACACCCCGGCCGTCGGCGACCGGCTCGCCGCCCGCTCCGGGAAACTCGCCCTGCTGGACGAGCTGCTGGACACCCTGCTGGCCGAGGACGGATCCGCCCTCGTCTTCACCCAGTACGTCGGGATGGCCCGGCTGATCACCTCCCACCTGGCCACCCGCGCCGTCCCGGTCGACCTCCTCCACGGCGGCACGCCCGTCCCCGAGCGGGAGCGCATGGTGGACCGCTTCCAGGCCGGTTCGACGCCGGTCCTGGTGCTGTCGCTCAAGGCGGCCGGCACCGGCCTCAATCTCACCCGGGCGGGCCACGTCGTGCACTTCGACCGCTGGTGGAACCCGGCCGTCGAGGAACAGGCCACCGACCGCGCCTACCGCATCGGCCAGACCCAGCCGGTGCAGGTGCACCGCCTCATCACGGAGGGCACCATCGAGGACCGCATCGCCGAGATGCTCCAGTCCAAGCGCGCCCTGGCCGACGCGATCCTCGGCACCGGCGAGTCCTCCCTCACGGAACTGACGGACCGGGAGCTGACCGACCTGGTGTCCCTGCGGAGGTCGCCATGACACCCCGCGAGGACCGCGCACCTGCCCCCGGTGAGGACGCGACGATCGCCCGCCCGGCCGACGAGGCCCGCCGCGCGCTGCGCGAGGCCCGCGAGCGGGCGGCCCGTGACCCGGACCGTCCGGAGGCGTCCCCGGCCGGGGGAGGAGCCGCAGCCCAGGAGACCTCCGGTCCGGCCGGCGCGGCCCGCGAGGCGCTCCGGAGGGCCGTGTCCGAGCAGCGGGGAAGCGGGCGGGGGGACACCGATGCCGTCGAGGCCGCCGGCTCCTCCGAAGACGCCGGCGTGCCGGGTGACGCCGGTGCGTCCCCGGTCACCCGTGCCCCCGACGCGGCCGGAGCCTCCGAGGACGGCGGTGGGCAGGAGGGCACGACTGCCACCGGTAGGGGCAGCCGGGCGGAGGGCGCCGGCGCTTCCCGCATCACCGGAGCGCCTCGCATCACCGGCATACGCGAGGACACCACGGCAGCCATGAAGCCGCAGTCGCAGGAATCCGGCGACCCGCGGACGAGCCCGGATGAGACCACGGCCGACGCGGCCCCCGCGCGCAGGGCCGACCGGGCGGGTACCGAACCGCGGGCGGCGGACGTCGCGCGCGAGGCGCTGCGTGCGGCGCGGGACGAAGCGCGGCGGGCCCGGGAGGCGACCGAGCGGGAAGGCGCCCGCCGCAGGCGCCGGGCCCGGCAGAGCGCCGTGGACGACAGGGCGGCGGCCGTGCGGCGGGCGGGCGCGGACGCTCCCGGCAGGGGCGCGCGTGACGTACGGCAGTTGCTGTCCGACGCCTTCCGGATGCCGAGCACGTCCGAAGCGACCCCGGACGACCCCGAGCGATCGACAGGGCAGCGGGACCGGTCCGCTCGCATGACCGACCTGCTGCACGGCCCGGCCGTGCCCGGCTCGCAAACGCCGCACAGCGGGCAGGACCTGGCCGCAACGAGCCCGGACGCACCGGACAGCGCGGGCACCCCGGCGCCCCGGCCCGAGACCCCGGCCATCCCGACCCCCGGGACCAGCGACCCGGACCTCCGGGATCCGACCCCCGCCTCGCACGGAGGCGGCCGGGCCGAGGATGATCTGGCCCCCGCCTCGCACGGGGACGGCCGGGCCGACGATGGTCCGGCTCCCGGCTCGTACGGGGACGGCCGGCTCGAGGATGATCTGGCTCCCGGCTCGTACGGGGACGGCCGGCTCGAGGATGATCTGGCTCCCGCCTCGTACGGGGACGGCCGGGCCGAGGATGATCTGGCTCCCGCCTCGTACGGGGACGGCCGGGCCGACGATGGTCCGGCTCCCGCCCCTACCGCGTCCAGGTGCGCCTGCGCACACTCGACGACACCGACTGGGACCGCTTCCTGGACGCCGCCGCCGACCGCCCCGGGCACATCGCGGCACTGCTCGACAAGGAGTTGCCCCAGTCCCTCGCGGAGTGCGGCGTGCCGCTGCTGCCCGGCCCTGGTGACCTGGAGCCCCAGTGCAGTTGCCCGGACCGCGGCCACCCCTGCAAGCACGCGGCTGCCCTCTGCTACCAGTCCGCCCGGCTGCTCGACGCCGACCCCTTCGTCCTGCTCCTCCTGCGCGGCCGGGGCGAGCGGGAACTGCTCGACGCGCTGTCGCGGCTGAACGCCACCCGCGCGGCGCGCGCCGCGCAGGACAGGGGCCCGGCGCCCCTGCCCGGAGTGCGAGCCACGGAAGTGCTCGCGTCGCGCGCCCTCGCGCCCCTTCCCGCTCCACTGCCTCCGCCCGCCCATCCCGAGCAGCCCCCCGCCTACCCGGCGGCCCCCGGCGGCCCGGACCCCTTCGCCCTGGACCAGCTGGCCACGGACGCGGCCGCCCGCGCCCACGCCCTGCTCGGCACCGGCCGTGACCCGGTCGGGCAGCTGACGTTCTGGCAGGACGCGGTCCGCCTGGCCGCCGCCCGCCCCGGGGCGGGACTCACCGCCGGCACCCGGGCGCTCTACGCGTCCCTCGCCGCCGCGGCGGGCCGTACCCCGTCCGAGCTGGCCCGCGCGGTCGCCGCCTGGCGCCAGGGCGGAGCGGAGGGCCTCGCCGTACTGGAGGAGCCGTGGGACCCGCCGGCCGGGCGGTTCGACCGGGCCCGTCCCCTCCTGCTCGCCGCCGACCTGCCCGCATTCCGGCCCCGGCGCAACCACCTCACCCACCCCCAGGGCCACGTCCAGCTCCGCCTCGGCCGCGACGGCCTCTGGTACGCGTACGAGTCCGAGCCGGGCCACGACGACTGGTGGCCCAGAGGCACCCCCGACCTGGACCCGGTCGGCGCCCTGACCGGCCTCGGACTGCCGGGCGACCTCTGACGGAGCCCCCGGGCGCTCCTCGGGACATGTGCGTGAAGGCGGTGTGAGGGTTGTCCGGCGATATCCGGGAGCCGGGTGTCAGGATGCGGGGACCCCTGTCAGGGGTGCCGCGCCCGGCGGTTAGCGTGGAGCGGTGAGTGAGACCACGACCCCTGCCCTCCAGTACCGCTTCGACGGCCCGGAAGACGCCCCCGTCCTCATCCTCGGGCCCTCGCTCGGCACGACGTGGCACAGGTGGCTGTGCAGGCCCATGATGTTGAGTGACTGCAGGCCGGGATAGGTGCTCGCGAACATCGCCGGGATGATCGCGAAGTACTTCGCGACGTCGTTCGTGATCGAGAACGTCGTCAACGCGCCCCGGGTGATGAGGAGTTGCTTGCCGATCTCGACGATCTCGATGAGCTTGGTCGGGTTGGAGTCGAGATCGACCATGTTGCCGGCCTCCTTGGCCGCCGCTGTGCCCATGTTCATGGCGACACCGACGTCGGCCTGGGCGAGGGCGGGCGCGTCGTTGGTGCCGTCGCCAGTCATCGCGACCAGCTTGCCGCCGGCCTGCTCCTGCTTGATCAGGGCGAGTTCGTCCTCGGGCTTTGCCTCGGCCAGGTAGTCGTCGACGCCCGCCTCCTGGGCGATGGCGCGTGCGGTGAGCGGGTTGTCGCCGGTGATCATCACCGTGCGGATGCCCATGCGGCGCAGTTCGGCGAAGCGTTCGCGGGTGCCGTCCTTGACGACGTCCTTGAGGTGGATGAGGCCGAGGACGCGGGGGCCGTTCCAGTCGTGCACGGCCACCAGCAGCGGGGTGCCGCCCGAGGCGGCGACCGAGTCGGCGAAGTGCCCTGCCTCGGGCGGGACTTGGCCGCCGTACATCTGGACCCACTCGATGACCTGCTGGGCGGCGCCCTTGCGGATGGCGCACACCGCGCCGTTGCCCCAGCGCAGGTCGACGCCGCTCATCCGGGTCTGCGCGCTGAAGGCGACCCAGCGGGCGTTCGCCAGCTCGCCCTCGGCGGGCTCGCGCAGGCCGTGGCGGTTCTTGGCCAGGACGACGACGGAGCGGCCCTCGGGTGTCTCGTCGGCCAGCGAGGACAGCTGCGCCGCGTCCGCGAGTTGCCGCTCGTCGATGCCGGGCAGCGGCACGAAGGCGGCGGCCTCGCGGTTGCCGAGAGTGATCGTGCCGGTCTTGTCGAGCAGCAGGGTGTTGACGACGCCCGCCGCCTCAACCGCCCGCCCGGACATGGCCAGGACATTGCGCTGGACGAGGCGGTCCATTCCGGCGATGCCGATCGCGGAGAGCAGGGCGCCGATCGTGGTCGGGACGAGCGTGACCAGGAGGGCCACCAGCACGGTCGTCGACTGGACGGCGCCCGCGTATGTGGCCATCGGCTGCAGGGCGACCACAACCAGGATGAAGATGATCGTGAGCGACGCGAGCAGGATGTTGAGGGCGATCTCGTTCGGGGTTTTCTGCCGGTTCGCGCCCTCGACCAGGGCGATCATGCGGTCCAGGAAGCTGTGGCCGGGGCGGGCACTGACCCGCACGACGATCCGGTCGGACAGGACCGTCGTGCCGCCCGTGACCCCGCTGCGGTCGCCACCGGCTTCGCGGATGACGGGTGCCGACTCGCCGGTGACGGCTGACTCGTCGACCGCGGCCACCCCGTCGATGGCGTCGCCGTCCGCCGGGATCATCTCGCCCGCCTCGACCAGCACGACGTCGAGCGGCTTGAGGTCGGTGGCGGAGACGGCCTCCCCGGGGAGCGGGCCGCGGCCGAGCGCACGGCCGAGGCGTACGCCGTCCACCAGCGCGACGACCGGAAGATCGGCGCGCTCGTGGCGCAGGGAGACGAGCGGGAAGCGGCCGAGTTCTGCATCAGCTGGGATCCGGGCATGTCCAACGCGCACTTCGGCGCGTACATGGGCGCCCTGGGCAGGGTGATCGCCATCAACCGCGACCACTTCGGGGGCGTCGGTCCGCTCCGGCCGCTCGACGCTGACCGAGCTGCCGCCCTGGTGCTGCGGCCTGCTGGTGGCGGCGTGCGCGCCGACCATCCTTGGGCTGCGGCCGCGGCTCGCCGAGTTCCGCTGACCCTGCGGCCCCCGGGACGGTCCGCCGCGCCGTCAAGGTCGCGTCAAGGTCCTCGTGCGGGGCGCCAGAGATGTGTCAAAGCAGTGCCAGGCGGCCGGGAGAAACGCTTCGGTGAGGAATAACAAACCGGAGCGGCACGGGACAGGACCCGCCCGGGAGCCCGAGGAGTTGAGTATCGGTGAGTATCGAGAATGTCGTGGGCCTGATCGTCGCGGGTTGCCTGGTCGGGTACCTCGTGATGGCAGTGAAGTTCCCGGAGAGGTTCTGAGACGGTCCCGGTGAGCGACGTACGGCCGGGACGGCTGAAGGTCTACCTCGGGGCGGCTCCCGGCGTCGGCAAGACCTACCGGATGCTCGACGAGGCGCGGCGCCGGGCGGCGCGGGGCGCCGACGTGGTGGTCGGGTTCGTGGTGTGCCACGGACGCCCGCGAACCGAGGCCATGCTCGACGGGCTGGCGGTCGTCGGTCGGCTCAGCTGTGCTTACCGGGGCGGGAAGTCCGCCGAGATGGACCTGGCCGCCGTCCTCGACCGGCGTCCGCAGGTCGCGGTCGCCACTGCTGGAGCGGGTCATCGCCAACCTGGTCGCCAACGCGGCCCGCCACACCCCGCCGGGGACGAAGGTGCTGGTGACCGCCAGCGCTCTGGCCGGCCGCGTCGAGGTGCGGTCGTCGACCGGGGGCCCGGCCTGCCGGCCGAGGACCGGGAGCGGATCTTCGAACCCTTCCAGCGGCTCGGAGACACGGACAACACCACCGGCCTCGGCCTCGGTGTCGCCCTCTCGCGGGGCCTGGCCGAGGCCATGGACGGAACGCTCACACCGGAGGACACTCCCGGCGGAGGGCTGACCATGGTCCTCGCCCTCCCGGTCGTCTCAGGCGAGCAGATGTCACAGGTTCGTGGTACGCGGATTGCATAGGCGCCGCTATGAGCGCGGGAGGCGAGGAGAGATGACCGGGTTTCCGCTGCGGGACCGGATGGCGGCGGTCGCCGCGCTGTTGGGGCCGTTCCTGGTGTCCCTCGTCCTCGTGCCGTTCCGGACCGACCTGTCGAACACCAACGCGGCCCTGATCCTGGTCGTGGTGGTCGTCGCGGTCGCGGCCGTCGGAAACCGGATCGCGGGCGCGGTCGCGGCGCTGTCGGCCGCGGCCTGGTTCGACTTCTTCCTCACCCGCCCGTACCAGCGGTTCACCATGACCGACACGGACGACATCGAGACCGCCGTGCTGCTCCTGGTCGTCGGCCTGATCGTCTCCCAACTGGCAGCGCACGCCCGGCGCCTGGAGGTGGTGACGGTGACCGACGCCGACCACCTCCGGCGCATCCACGAGACGGCCGATCTGGCCCGGACGACCAAATCGGCCGACACGGTGGTCGAGCACGTCCGGCGTCAGCTGGTCGAGCTGCTGGACCTGCGGGCCTGCCGCTTCGAGTACGGCACGCTCATGGGGCAGCCGCCGAGGCTGGAGCAGGATGGCGCGGTGGCGGTCGGCCGCCGCCGCTGGGACGTCGACGCCACCGGCTGGCCCGAGGGCGAGATCGAGCTGCGTGCGTACGGCAACGGCCACTACTTCGGGCGGTTCATGATGACCCCCGGACCGGGGAGCGTCCCCTCGCTCAAGGCCCGGCTCGTCGCGGTGACGCTAGCCGACCAGGCGGGCGCCGCCCTGGACACGGCCGGCCTGACGAACGGGCGCACCTCGGACTGAGAGGCCGGCGCGGCCACATACGGGATCTTGACGTCCGGTGTGTCCGCAGGCCGGGACTGTGCCTCCCTGACCTGCCATTGTTGACGGATGTGACATCAACTCGGCCTGATGTGTGGGTTGGTCAGCGCTCCCAGCACATGGTGATATGCGGTGACGACGGGCTCGCCCACCGGCCGGCCGTGGAGCTGGACGCGGTGTGTGGCGAGACCGTCACCGTCGTCCTGCCCTCCCGGCGCGACGAGCACGGCGCCGAGATCGCCGCCCTCCACCGCGCCCCGCACTCGCCGATCGAACTCCTGGTGTCGCCCCACCCGGGCGAGGCTCGTCGGCCTCGGCCGTCATCCCGGAGACCTTGAACACCGCCCGTGCGGTCTCGCGGTCGATGCGGTCCGACAGCGTGTGCAGCGCAGACAGGGGAGTGCCGTGGCGATCCCCGTCGGCCGATGCCTGGGCGTCCGTGCCGAGGCGGTGCCACAGGGCCGGATTGGCGAGCAGCACCTGGATGCCGAAGTCGGCCTGCCCGCCCAGGGCGTCCCGCAGCACCAGACGCTGACAGGCGTGACCGGTGACGCGGGCGGCGACGAGACGGTCGGTACGCACCCGGCGGGTGCCCCTGAGGGTCCGCACAGCCAGCCATCCCTCGCCCGCGGTGACGCGGGGAGGCATCAGGACGAGGAACAGCAGCAGGGCGAGCCCGAGCCACAGAAGGGCACGCGCCGCGGTGAACGTACCGGCCGCCGCGTCCACCGGGACGAGCATCCCGAGGAGGGAACCGGCACACAGGAGTGCGGTGCGCAGGTCCGCAGCCCACTCGCAGTCGACGATCTCGTTCCCGTGTGGTGCGATGCGCCCTGTGGTGCCGTCGCCCCCGGGGCCGGACGGGCCTCTACCGTGGCTTTCCCTGTCTCCATGAGCGCGATGTCCCATGGCGGGGACGATATGCGGGAGATGCCACCCGGCCCCGCTTCTTGACGGGCCGCTAACGGGTTGGCGACCGATCCCTGACGCCTTGGCGCGGGCTTCGAGGTCGGCAGGGAAGACCGGCCGGTTCCGCCCAGTCCATGATCACCCGAACGGCGGGCGCGGCGCGGCGTAAGAGGTGCGTCAAGGCCGTCAGAGTCGCCGTAAGAGGGCCGTTAAGAACGCTTGAATCCGGCCGAGTGGCGGGTTTCCTGTACTGGTCCGATCCGTTTCCGAATCTCATCCAGGAGCTTGCGATGGCCGATGTGGCCTTCGTCGTCGCCACGATCGCGGTGTTCGCGCTGGTGGCTCTCGTCGCCAAGGGGGTGACGAAGCTGTGACTGCCGAGAACATCGTCGGCCTGGTCGTGGCCGTCGCCCTGCTGGGCTACCTCGTCCTCGCCCTCGTCTTCCCGGAGAGGTTCTGAGCCGCCCCCATGAGTTCCGTACTTGCTGACGTGCTCGTGGTGACCGCGCTGATCGGCGCGCTCGCCCTCGTGCACCGTCCCCTCGGCGACTACATGGCCGCCGTCTTCCAGACCAAGAAGCATCTGCGCGTCGAGAAGTGGATCTACCGCTCGGTCGGCGCCAACCCGGACGCCGAGATGCGCTGGCCCGCCTATCTGCGCGGGGTGCTCTTCTTCTCCGCGGTGAGTGTGCTCTTCCTGTTCCTGATGCAGCGGGTGCAGGAGAAGCTGCCGCTGTCGCTGGGCTTCGAGCCGATCACCCCGGACCAGGCGTTCAACACGGCCGCCTCCTTCGTGTCCAACACGAACTGGCAGTCGTACTCGGGCGAGGTGGCCATGAGCCACGTCACCCAGACGATGGGCCTGGCCGTGCAGAACTTCGTCTCCGCGGCCGTCGGCATCGCCGTCGCGGTGGCGCTGGTACGCGGCTTCGCCCGCTCCCGCACGGGTGAGCTGGGCAACTTCTGGGCAGACCTGGTGCGCTGCGTCATCCGCATCCTGGTCCCGATCTCGGTGGTCGCGGCCGTGATCCTCATCGCCTGCGGCGCCATCCAGAACTTCGGCGACATCCACACGATCACCACGCTGACCGGTGACAAGCAGGCCATCAGCCCGGGCGCGGTCGCCTCCCAGGAGGCCATCAAGGACCTGGGCACGAACGGCGGCGGCTTCTTCAACGCCAACTCCTCGCACCCGTTCGAGAACCCCAACGGCTTCACGAACTGGCTGGAGATCTTCCTGCTGCTGGTGATCCCGTTCTCGCTGCCGCGCACCTTCGGCACCATGGTCGGCAACGCCAAGCAGGGTTACGCGATCCTCGCGGCGATGGGCATCATCTGGTTCCTCGGCGTGGTCGCCGTGACGATCACCGAGTACGCCCACCCCGGCACCGCCTCGCAGCTCGCGGGCGGCGCGATGGAGGGCAAGGAGCAACGCTTCGGGGAGGGCAACTCCTCGCTGTTCGCCGTCTCCACGACCATGACCTCGACCGGGTCGGTCAACTCCTTCCACGACTCGTTCAGCGGCCTGTCCGGCGGTGTGCTGCTGCTCGGCATGATGCTGGGCGAGATCGCGCCCGGCGGCACCGGCTCCGGCCTCTACGGCATGCTGATCATGGCGATCATCGCGGTGTTCATCGCCGGTCTGATGGTCGGCCGCACGCCCGAGTACCTGGGCAAGAAGATCGGCACCCGGGAGATCAAGCTGGCCGCCTGCTACATCCTCATCACCCCGGCGCTGGTGCTGATCGGCACGGCGCTGGCGATGGCGCTGGGCAAGGGCGAGTCGTCGATGACGAACATCGGGGCGCACGGCTTCTCCGAGGTGCTGTACGCCTACACCTCCGCATCGAACAACAACGGCTCCGCGTTCGCCGGGTTCGCCGCCAACACCGAGTACCACAACACGATGCTGGGTCTGTGCATGCTGCTGGGCCGGTTCGTGCCGATGGTGTTCGTGCTGGCGCTGGCCGGCTCGCTCGCCGAGCAGAAGCCGGTGCCGGCCACCGCGGGCACGTTGCGCACCGAGAAGCCGCTGTTCACCGGGCTGCTGGTCGGGGCGATCCTGATCATCACCGGTCTGACGTTCTTCCCGGCGCTGGCGCTGGGGCCGCTGGCCGAGGGGTTGGCGTCATGACGACCAACACGCAGAAAACCGACGTAAAGAAGCAGGACTCCATGTCCACTCCCACCCTTGCGCCCCACCAGGACGCGCCCACCGGGCACAAGCCCGACGGGCGTGTCGGCGGGGGGCTGTTCGACCCCAAGCAGCTGCTCAAGTCCCTGCCGGACGCCTTCCGCAAGCTCGACCCGCGGGTGATGATCAAGTCGCCCGTGATGTTCGTGGTCCTCGTCGGCTCCGTCCTGACGACGATCTTCTCGTTCAAGGACCCGGGCGACTGGTTCGGCTGGACCATCAGCGCCTGGCTGTGGCTGACCGTGATCTTCGCCAACCTGGCGGAGGCCGTCGCCGAGGGCCGCGGCAAGGCGCAGGCCGACACGCTGCGCAAGGCCAAGACCGACACGGTCGCACGTCGGCTGCTCAAGGACGGCTCCGAGGAGCAGGTGCCCGGCACCGAGCTGACCATCGGTGACCTGGTCGTGTGCGAGGCCGGCGACATAATCCCCGGCGACGGTGACGTCGTCGAGGGCGTCGCGAGCGTCGACGAGTCGGCCATCACCGGTGAGTCGGCTCCGGTCATCCGTGAGTCCGGCGGCGACCGGTCGGCGGTCACCGGCGGTACGAAGGTGCTGTCCGACCGGATCGTCATCAAGATCACGACGAAGCCCGGCGAGACCTTCATCGACCGGATGATCAACCTCGTCGAGGGCGCGGCCCGGCAGAAGACGCCGAACGAGATCGCGCTGAACATCCTTCTCGCGTCGCTGACGATCATCTTCCTGCTCGCGGTGGCGACCCTGCCGCCGTTCGCCGACTACGCAGGCAGTCATCTGACGATGGTCGTGCTGGTGGCCCTTCTGGTCTGCCTCATTCCGACGACGATCGGTGCGCTTCTCTCCGCGATCGGTATCGCGGGCATGGACCGGCTGGTGCAGCGCAACGTCCTGGCGATGTCCGGCCGTGCGGTCGAGGCAGCCGGTGACGTCTCCACGCTGCTGCTCGACAAGACCGGCACCATCACCCTCGGCAACCGCCAAGCGTCCGAGTTCGTGCCGGTGCGCGGGACGACGGAGGCCGAGGTCGCCGACGCCGCCCAGCTCTCCTCGCTGGCCGACGAGACGCCCGAGGGCCGCTCCATCGTGGTCCTGGCGAAGGAGAAGTACGGACTGCGCGAGCGCCACCAGGGCGAGCTGGCCGGCGCCGTGTGGATCGCGTTCACCGCCCAGACCCGCATGTCGGGTGTGGACGTGGACGGCAGGAAGGTCCGCAAGGGCGCCACGGCCTCCGTCATCGCCTGGGTGCGGGAGGAGGGCGGCACGGTCGCCGACGACGCGGACACCATCGCCAACCGCATCTCCGAGGCCGGCGGCACCCCGCTGCTGGTCGCCGTCAAGGACGACAAGGGCGCTCGCGTGCTGGGCGTGATCCACCTCAAGGACGTCGTCAAGGACGGGATGCGGGAGCGGTTCGAGGAACTGCGCCGCATGGGCATCAAGACCGTCATGATCACGGGCGACAACCCGCTGACGGCCAGGGCGATCGCCGAGGAGGCGGGCGTCGACGACTTCCTCGCGGAGGCGACTCCCGAGGACAAGATGGCGCTGATCAAGCGGGAGCAGGCCGGCGGCAAGCTCGTGGCGATGACCGGTGACGGCACCAACGACGCCCCGGCGCTCGCCCAGGCGGACGTCGGCGTGGCCATGAACACGGGCACGTCGGCCGCCAAGGAGGCCGGCAACATGGTCGACCTCGACTCCAACCCCACCAAGCTCATCGAGATCGTCGAGATCGGCAAGCAGCTGCTGATCACCCGAGGTGCGCTGACGACGTTCTCCATCGCCAACGACGTCGCCAAGTACTTCGCGATCATCCCGGCGCTGTTCGCCGCCGTCTATCCGGGCCTGGACAAGCTCAACATCATGGGCCTGTCCTCACCGGACTCCGCGATCCTGTCCGCCGTCATCTTCAACGCGCTGATCATCATCGCGCTGGTGCCGCTGTCCCTGAAGGGCGTGCAGTACCGGCCGGTCAGCGCCGACAAGATGCTGCGGCGCAACCTGACCGTCTACGGGCTCGGCGGGCTGATCGCGCCGTTCATCGGCATCAAGATCATCGACCTGCTCATCTCGCTCATCCCCGGGATCGGGTGAAGGACATGAACACCTCTTTCGCAAGCTCCGCGCGCATGGCGTGGGCCGCCCTGCGCATGCTGCTCGTCCTCACCGTGGTGACCGGCATCGCCTACCCGCTGCTGGTCACCGGGATCGGCCAGGCCGTGTTCAACGACAAGGCCAACGGCTCGATGGTGAAGGTCGACGGCAAGGAGGTCGGCTCGAAGCTGATCGGCCAGAGCTGGAACCTGCCCGGCACCGACAAGCCCGACCCCAAGTGGTTCCAGGGACGGCCCTCCAACAGCGGCTACGACCCGCTGACCACGGGCTCCAGCCAGCTGGGCGCCAGTGACCCGACGCTCGTGAAGAACGTGAAGGCGGCGAAGAAGCAGGTCGCCGAGTTCAACGGCGTACCCGAGTCCGAGGTGCCCAAGGACGCGGTCACCGGCTCGGCCTCCGCCATCGACCCGGACATCTCCCCGGACTACGCGGACATCCAGGTCAAACGGGTGGCCGAGAACAACGGGCTGACCGGCGCGCAGGTCCAGAAGCTGGTCGACGACCACACCACGGGCCGCACGCTCGGCTTCATGGGCGAGCCCCACGTCAACGTCCTGGAGCTCAACATCGCGCTCCAGGAACTCGCGGCGAAGAGCTGATGGGTTTACGCAAACCGCAGGGGAGCCGACGGCCCGGGACACCTCCCGGAGCCGTCGGCTCCCATCGCCATTCAGCCCCTGCGGGCTGTTCCGCCCCGCGCATGACAGGAAAGGCGCACACCGATGACCCGGGTGCTGGTCGTGGAGGACGACCCCCAACTCGTACGCGCGCTCGTCATCAACATGCAGGCCCGCCACTACGGCGTCGACGCGGCCCCGGACGGCGCCACGGCCCTGCGCCTGGCGGCTGCCCGCCAGCCCGACGTGGTCGTCCTCGACCTGGGCCTGCCCGACATGGACGGCGTCGACGTCATCAAGGCCCTGCGCGGCTGGACCAGGGTCCCGATACTCGTGCTGTCCGCACGGCGGGCGTCCGACGAGAAGGTCGCCGCGCTGGACGCGGGCGCCGACGACTACATCACCAAGCCGTTCAGCATGGACGAGCTGTTCGCCCGCCTGCGCGCCGCCGTACGCCGTACCGAAGCCCTGCCGATCGAACCCGAGATGACGCTGGTCACGACCGACGAGTTCACCATCGACCTGGCCGCGAAGAAGGTCCACCGCGGCGGGCACGACATCCGCCTCACGCCGACCGAGTGGCACCTGCTGGAGATCCTGGTGACCAACCCCGGACGGCTCATCACACAGAAACAGCTGCTGCAGGAGGTGTGGGGTGTGTCTCAGAGCAGCAAGACCAACTACCTGCGGGTGTACATGGCCCAGCTGCGCCGCAAACTGGAGGCCGACCCGTCCCATCCCCGCTATCTGATCACCGAGCCCGGGATGGGTTACCGCTTCGAGGCGTGAGCCCGCCCCCCCCGGCCCACCGCCCAGACGAGACGAGAGCAGAGACGACACGATGGGACGCGGCAAGCTTCGGATCTACCTCGGTGCGGCACCGGGCGTCGGCAAGACGTACGCGATGCTCTCGGAGGCACACCGGCGGGTGGAACGCGGCACCGACTGCGTGGTCGCCTTCGTCGAGCACCACCACCGGCCGCGCACCGAGGTGATGCTGCACGGCCTGGAGGAGATCCCGCGCAAGGAGCTGGAGTACCGCGGCAGCGTCTTCACGGAGATGGACGTCGACGCGGTCCTGGCCCGTCGTCCGCAGGTCGCCCTGGTCGACGAGCTGGCCCACACGAACATCCCGGGCTCGCGCAACTCCAAGCGCTGGCAGGACGTCGAGGAGCTGCTCGCGGCCGGGATCGACGTCATATCCACGGTGAACATCCAGCACCTGGAGTCGCTGGGCGACGTCGTCGAGTCCATCACCGGCATCCGGCAGAAGGAGACCGTGCCGGACGAGGTGGTGCGCCGCACCGACCAGATCGAGCTGGTCGACATGTCGCCGCAGGCACTGCGCCGCCGCATGGCGCACGGCAACATCTACAAGCCCGACAAGGTCGACGCGGCCCTGTCGAACTACTTCCGGCCGGGAAACCTCACCGCCCTGCGCGAGCTGGCCCTGCTCTGGGTGGCCGACCGCGTCGACGAGTACCTGCAGCAGTACCGCAGCGAACACCAGGTCTCGACGATCTGGGGCTCGCGCGAGCGGATCGTGGTGGGGCTGACCGGCGGCCCGGAGGGCCGGACGCTGATCCGCCGGGCGGCGCGGCTGGCGGAGAAGGGCGCCGGTGGGGAGGTGCTGGCCGTCTACATCGCCCGCAGCGACGGACTGACCTCGGCCTCTCCGAAGGAACTGGCCGTCCAGCGCACCCTCGTGGAGGACCTCGGCGGAACCTTCCACCACGTCGTCGGCGACGACGTGCCCGTCGCGCTGCTGGAGTTCTCGCGCGCCGTCAATGCCACCCAGATCGTCCTCGGCGTCTCCCGTCGCAAGAGCTGGCAGTACATCTTCGGGCCCGGCGTCGGCGCCACCGTCGCCCGTGACTCGGGACCCGACCTGGACGTCCACCTGATCACCCACGCCGAGGCGGGCAAGGGCCGCGGGCTGCCGGTCGCCAGGGGCGCGCGGCTCGGCCGGTCGCGGCTCATCTGGGGATGGCTGACCGGAGTGGCAGGACCCGTGCTCCTCACGCTGCTGCTCAGCAATGTCGTGCCCGATGTGGGCCTGGCCAACGACATGCTGCTGTTCCTGACGCTGACGGTGGCGGCGGCGCTGCTGGGCGGTCTGCTGCCCGCCCTGGCCTCTGCGGTGGTGGGGTCGTTGCTGCTCAACTGGTTCTTCACCGAGCCGGTCCACACCCTGACGATCGCCGACCCGAAGAACATCGTCGCCATCGCGGTCTTCGTCGGCGTGGCCGTGTCGGTGGCGTCGGTGGTCGACCTGGCGGCCCGCCGCACCGAGCAGGCAGCCCGCCTGCGTGCCGAGTCGGAGATCCTCTCCTACCTCGCCGGCAGCGTGCTGCGCGGCGAGACCAGCCTGGAGGAACTGCTGGAGCGGGTGCGCGAGACCTTCGGTATGCGGTCGGCGGCTCTGCTGGAGCGCGAGAACGACACGGCACCGTGGACCTGCGCGGGCAGCGTCGGTGAGAGCCCCGTGGTGGGGCGGCCCGAGGACGCCGACGTGGACGTGCCCGTGGGCGACCACATGGCACTCGCCCTGTCGGGCCGGGTACTACCGGCCTCCGACCGGCGCGTCCTGTCCGCGTTCGCCGCCCAGGCCGCCGTCGTCCTGGACCGCCAGCGGCTGAAGTCCGAGGCCGACCAGGCCAGGGAACTGGCCGAGGGCAACCGCATCCGCACCGCCCTGCTGGCCGCGGTCAGCCACGACCTGCGCACCCCGCTCGCCGGCATCAAGGCATCGGTGTCGTCCCTGCGCTCGGACGATGTCGAGTGGTCCGAGGAGGACCAGGCCGAACTCCTCGCCGCGATCGAGGAAGGCGCCGACCGACTCGACCACCTGGTCGGCAACCTGCTGGACATGTCCCGCCTGCAGACCGGGACCCTCACCCCGCTGATCCGAGAGATCGACCTGGACGAGGTCGTCCCGCTGGCCCTGGGCGGCATCCCGGACCCCGACGAGACGATCGACCTGGACATTCCCGAGACCCTGCCCATGGTGGCCACCGACAAGGGACTGCTGGAGCGCGTGGTCGCCAACGTCGTCGAGAACGCGGCGAAGTACAGCCCCGAGGACGAGCCGGTCCTGGTGGCGGCCAGCGCCATCGCCGACCGGGTCGAACTCCGCGTGGTCGACCGCGGCCCCGGCGTCCCCGACGAGGCCAAGGACCGCATCTTCGCCCCCTTCCAGCGCTACGGCGACGCCCCGCGCGGAAACGGCGTCGGCCTCGGCCTCGCGGTCGCCCGCGGCTTCGCCGAGGCCATGGGCGGCACCCTCCACGCCGAGGACACCCCCGGCGGGGGCTTGACCATGGTGCTCAGCCTGCCGGCCGCGGCAGATCGTCAGCCGGTCACCGCGGACCTTCCGGCGACCGCCACCTCGTAGAACCGCTCCGGGCTCGCTCGTCTCACAACGGGCTGCGGCGACGGTGACGGCGTCTCACTGGTCCAGCTCCGCGAACGTCTCCACGTCCCGGGTCTTGCCCGTGACGATGATGACGTCGCCCGGGTGGACGACCGTCTCGGCCGTGGCGTGCGTGAAGTCGGCGCCCGGGCGTTTGATGCCGACGACGGTCACGCCGTACGTACTGCGCACCCGGCTCTCGCCCAGCGGCACCCCGCCGACGAACTTCGGGGCGAGGGTCTTGATGAGGGCGTAGTCGCTGTCGAAGGCGATGAAGTCCAGCATCCGCCCGGTGACCAGATGGGCCACGCGCTCGCCCATGTCGTGCTCGGGCAGCACGACATGGTGGGCGCCGATCCGCTCCAGGATCTGGCCGTGCTGCCGGGTGGTGGCCCGCGCCCAGATGTGCGGTACGGCGGCGTCGACGAGGTTGGAGGTGGTCAGGATGCTGGCCTCCAGGTCGGTGCCGATGCCGACCACCACGCGGGAGAACTCCCCGAGACCGAGCTGCGCCAGCGCGCCGGGATCGGTGCAGTCCGCGGCGGCGGCGTGGGTCAGCTCGTCGCCGACCTTCTGGACCAGGCCGGCGTCGGCGTCGATGCCGAGCACGTCCCAGCCGCGCCGCATCAGCTCGCCCGCCACCGACTGGCCGAAACGGCCGAGCCCGATGACGGCGACGCGGGAATCGCGGCCCGGGCGACGCTCGGCGGCGGTCCGCCGATCCCGGTGCGTGCGCAGGAACTTCAGACGGTCAGCCAATGACGGGTCGCTCCTCGGGCAGGGTGTAACGGCGGTCGCGCTGGCGCAGGGCGAGCGCGCTGGCGAGAGTGATCGGGCCGACGCGTCCGATGAACATCAGGACGATGACGATGAGTTGACCCGCCGCCGGAAGGTCCGCAGTGATGCCGGTGCTCAAGCCGACCGTGCCGAAGGCGGAGACGGCCTCGAACAAAACTGCCTCGGCCGACTCCTCGGTGACCGCGAGCAGAACCAGCGTGCCGATCATGACGAGCCCCACGCCCAGCAGCGCCACGGTGAGGGCCTGACGCAGCGTGGAACCGGAGATCCGGCGGCCCATGATGTCCGCGTCGGTGTGCCCGCGGATCTCGGCCAGGATCGCGGCCGCCGGCACCGCGAACGTGGTGACCTTGATACCGCCGGCGGTGCCCGCGCTGCCGCCGCCGATGAACATCAGCACGCAGATGCCCAGCAGGGTCGCCGGTTCCATGGCGCCGGTGTCGACGGTGTTGAAGCCGGCCGTGCGCGCACTGGCCGCGGTGAAGAACCCGTTCAGCACCTTGTCGCCCCAGCCCATGGGACCGAGGGTCGCGCTGTTGCTCCATTCCAGGCCGCAGGTCAGGACCGTGCCCGCGGCGAGCAGGAGGGCGGAGGTGACGAGGGTGAGCCGGGTGTGCAGGGACCAACGGCGTCTGGTGCCGCCGACCTGTGCCCTGCGATTGCGCAGCAGTTCGAGCAGGACGGGGAAGCCGAGGGCGCCGAGCATGCAGGCGAGGGTGATCGGCAGCAGGATCCAGGGGTCGTGTGCGTAGGCGATGAGGTTGTCGTCGCGCAGGGCGAATCCGGCGTTGTTGAAGGCGGAGATCCCGTAGAAGATCCCGTGGTGGACGGCGTCCCCGACCGACAGGCCGTGGCCGAAGCGGAGACGGAGCGCGAGTACGGCGGCCGTGGCGAGCTCGACGGCGAGCGTGGTGCCGGCGATTCCCAGCAGCACCCGGCGGATACCCGCGACACCCAGCCCCCTGGTCTCCGTCTCCGCCTGCGTGGTGAGCTGGGTCCGTAGCCGCAGCCGGCCTGAGACGAGCAGGGCGAGCAGCGACGCGAACGTCATGATGCCGAACCCGCCGAGCTGGATCAGCGCCAGGACGACGCCCTCGCCGAACGGGGTCCAGTGGCTGCCGGTCCCCACGATGGACAGGCCGCCGCTGAGCGCACCCGCGGAGGTGAACAGGGCGGTCAGCACGCTCGTGCCCCGGCCGGGCGCGGTGGCGGCAGGCAGCATCAGCAGGGCTGTACCCAGCGCGACGGCGAACGCGAAGCCCAATACGACGCCGCGGGTGGGGTGGACGGCCAGCCGTGACCACCGGGCCCGAGGCGCACCC
This sequence comes from Streptomyces sp. WAC04114, assembly GCF_019733245.1. Classification (NCBI taxonomy): domain Bacteria; kingdom Bacillati; phylum Actinomycetota; class Actinomycetes; order Kitasatosporales; family Streptomycetaceae; genus Streptomyces; species Streptomyces sp. WAC04114. Next base: position 66,699 of record NZ_JAIGQA010000001.1, on the reverse strand, counting down.
ACGGCCACCAGCCACCTCCGATGTCCCGACGCCACACTTCGGCAGTGGCCTGTCGCATTGCGCGGCCGCGGAAAGGGGCCGTCCTGGCCCAGCATCCCCGTCCGAACCGGCGTACGGAACGCGGCACGGCGTTAAGAAGGCGTCGAAATCCGCCGATGGACGGGCCACCGCCCTCGGATCACTGCGCGGCGTCGTGGGCTCCGGCGGAGCGCGTACGACGGTGCAGGAGCCGACCGTGCGCCGCTTCGGAGTGAGTGACGACATAGACGTCGATGTCGTCACCGGAGCCCTCGATGATGGTCTCGCCCACGCCCCGGGAGAACAGCTCCTTCAGGCGGCTGCGCCGGGTGGCGCCGATGACGATCTGGGTGGCGTTGACCTCGCGGGCGAAGTCCAGAACGCCCTGGGCGGTGTCGTCCCCGGTCACGGTGTGGAAGCTGCCGCCGAGCTCCTCCACCAGCGCACGCTGACGCTCCAGGAGCTCGGGGGACGCGGTGGCGAGCCCGTCGCCGCGCTCGACGTGAACGGCGAGGAATTCCCCGCCCGCCCCGCGCGACGCGGTCCGCTTGGCACGCCGGACGAGGGTGTCGCCCTCGAGCCCGCCGGACAACGCGACCAGCACCCTCTCCCGAGTACCCCACGGCTGCTGGATGCCATGGCCCTGGCGGTAGCGCAGCAACGCTTCCTCGACCCGGTCGGCGGCCCACAGCATGGCCAGCTCCCGCAGGGCGGTGAGGTTGCCGAGGCGGAAGTAGTTCGACAGCGCCGGGTCGATCTTGTCGCGCGGGTAGATGTTGCCGTGCACCATCCGACGGCGCAGCGCCTCGCCGGACATGTCCACCAGCTCGATCTGGTCGGCCTGCCGGACCACGTCGTCGGGCACGGTCTCGCGCTGCCGGACCCCGGTGATCTGCTCGACCACGTCGTTGAGGGACTCCAGGTGCTGGATGTTGACGGTGGAGACGACGTCGATGCCCGCATCCAGCAACTCCGCGATGTCCTGCCAGCGCTTTTCATTGCGGCAGCCGGGAACGTTGCTGTGGGCGAGCTCGTCGACCAGGGCGACCTGAGGGCGGCGGGCGAGGACGGCGTCGAGATCCATCTCGGTGAAGGAGGTGTCCCGGTAGGGCACGGTCTTGCGGGGCACGGCCTCCAGCCCGTCGGCCATCTGCCGGGTCAGCGGCCTGCCGTAGTCCTCCATGAACCCGATGACCACGTCGGTGCCCCGCTTCGCGCGGCGCTGCCCTTCGCCGAGCATGTCGTAGGTCTTGCCCACCCCGGGAGCCGCTCCGAGGTAGACCCGCAGCTTGCCCCGTGGCATACGCCCCTCCTTCCGGAACACACCCTCCCTGCCATGGTCGTCCATCAGGGCTGGGGATGAAGCGAGCGAAGCGCCTGGGTGCGCCTCGGTGAGACCGGCAGCAATCCAGCGGCCCCAGCATTCTGGTCCGCGGTGGCACGTTCTATGAAGGTTCTGTGCATCTCAGACGCAGTGAACGGTCCTGGGGAGGGCGTGAACTGACTCCTGGGATGCGGTTGTTGCCGAGGCCGGGCCTCGGCATGACGGGTGCCGCATGCCGTGAATCGACGCTGACCATCGCCTCTGTGTGATGGGTCCAGCCGGGGCCCATGTCGCGATATAGCGCCCCAGTGCGATCGACCCGGCGACGAAGATGCCGCCGTACGCGGCGACGATGCGGCCGAAGTTCTCGTCGCTCTGGAAGGTGGCGACCACACCGTACAGGCCGAGGGCGATGGCGCCGGGCCCGATCCAGACCCAGCCCTTGTGCTCGCGGATGCCCTGTCAGACCAGCCGGGCCCCGCCGATCTCGAACAGGGCGGCGACGACAAACAGGGCAACGGAACGAACGACAGTCATAGCCGTGAAGGCCGGCCGCGGGCCTGACCAGCGATCTGCAGCGGATCGGCCGTCTCCTTACAGCCGCAGCCGTCCTCGGCGGCTGGGGGAGGGGCAAGCGCAGGACCGGCGGCGCCGCCCCACCCCCCCCGCAGCGAGCGCGGCCAGGGCAAGGCGAGCGCGGGCAGCCGGCTCACCAGGACGGACGCCCCGGCGCCGACCACGCCCGCGGCAATCAAGAAGGGCAGGATGCAGCTCGCCACGCAGGCCAGACGGCCAGGACCGCCGCGTCGGGGACCACCGAGGACGCCGGCAGCGCGAAGGCAGACAGCAGGCAGCCGGCCGACCCAGCGGCGGGCACGATCCGCGCGGGCCTTCCCTCGGCCGGTGTCAGGGCCCAGGCGGAGGCGCTCGCGACGGTGCGGTGCACGGGGACGCCGAAGGACAAGAAGCCGATCGCGCCACGGACGTCGGCAGTGGCGGCGAGGGCCGCGACCGCCGCCCCCACCACGAGTTGGCCCGGTGCGGGATTTCGTAGCGGGGTGGAGACAGCCAGGGCGTGCGGCACATGCTGGTCGTGGACCACGGTGTCAGCCAGTGCGCGACCAGCAGTAGTGGCAGCGTCGGTGAGCGCCTGCGGCCCGGTCGCGTCTGCCGGCCGGTCCGGGCCGAGGACCGTCGCATGGTGGTGGCCACGGCGCCGTACACGACCAGGGTGATGCCGAGGGTGATCGGAACCGCGCGAGGGAGGGTGCTTGCAGGTTGCGGACCTCCTCGCCGGGGATACGGGTGTATCCGGCGAAGGCGAAGAACAGCAACCCGGCGGCCTGCAGCGCGCCGCTCCAGACCGCGTCCGTACAGAAGTCGAGGTGGGCGCTGTCAGCCGTGCCGCTGGTGAGGCAGGTGGTCACGACGGCGGCCAGGACCGCGGGAACGGCGGCCCATATGACGTGGGTCGGCCAAGCGGCTTCCCGGACGCCGGTGTGGTTTGACGGCCGTGATCATCACGACGGCGGCGACCACACACCGTGTGAGCCTGGTCCGGCCAGGCGTAAGAGCCGACGGTCGGTGCCGTCGCCCCGCAGGATGCCGTCTCGCCAACCCTGAACGCCCAGCCGGTGAGGGCGCCGAGGCGCCCGCGCCGTACGCGTTGCCCCGCCCGAGGCGGGGCAACGCGCCGTCGGCCGCGGAGGTGGCATTGCAGGACGCGACCACCGCCGCGGCCGCGACCATGCGTGTGTGATGCCGACGGCGGCCGGACATTCGCCGGACCGCCGTCGATGAGTAGGGTGCCGCAGGGTGACTACTCCTGCGCATGCCGGATGGCGTCGAGCACGATGTGCGCCACATGGTCGTCCGTCAGGCTGTACTGCGTCTCGCGAGCCTGACGCCGGGCCGTCACGATGCGGGAGGTGCGCAGCACCCTCAGGTGCTGCGAGACCAGCGGCTGACTGACGCCGAGGACCGTCACCAGTTCGTGGACGTACTTCCCGCCGCCGGACAGCTCACGCACGATGCCGATGCGCACAGGTGATGCCAGAGCGCGGAGCAGGTCGCTGGCGGCCTGCAGGGCCTGCAGCGGGTCGCCCGAAGGGGAAATCATCGCCATATGCAGACATTAGCATATGGCGATGATTTCCAATTGATCGCGCTCAGGGTTGCCTGCTGCGACGCTGTCCGCGGGCGGCCTAGTGGTCGTCCCAGTGTCCCTCATGGGCGGCGTGGCGGTGGCCGTCGTGCAGGTAGTCGGTGTGGTTCTCGTGTGGCACTGCGACATGGCCGCAGCCCTCGCCGTGCTGGTGGTCGTGCCCCTCGTGGGTGGTGTGACCGGTGTTGGCGCACTCGTCGACGTGGTCGTCGTGCACTCGGTGGATGTGTCCGTCGTGGGCGTAGTCGGTGTGGTCGCCGTGCGGGAGGGCGACGTGGCCGCAGCCTTCGCCGTGGGTGTGGGCGTGGTTCTCGTGGGTGCGGTGGTCGGTGGCGGTGGACATGGGGGCTCCTTGCTGCGGTCGTGCCGTGCGGCGCCGATGGTCGGCGCGTGGTGCTGTATTCCGACATTAACATATGGCGATCCATGCATGTATTGGGGTGGTGGCATGTCAAGGAGCTGTCACCCTCGGTGATATGTGGGAACTTGTCCAGGTGTACTGAGCTGGGCTTTGCCTCCGTTTTCCCGGAGCCGCGCTCTGAGCCGCCCGGGCAGCGCCGGTCCGGGGCCTCGCCGAACTGCCGGCGCGGTGCGGGAACGGTTCGCCGTCGCGGTCGTGCCGCAGGTGATCTCGTGGCACTGACGACGCTCGTGCTGTTCCGCGGTTGCCCCTCCGCGACGCAGTCGTCGGTCGTGTCCCGGAGTGACGCGAGGCAGGTCCGCTCCACCGGGGTGTTCGCCGGTACGGGTCCGCCCTTGAGCTGTCGAAGAGGTCGGCCGCCCGCACCCACCACTCGTCCGCCGCCCGCTACGAGGACACCGTGATCGGGGCCTACGGGTGGGCCGACAGCCTCGGGCTGAACCGCCCCCTGGACGCTGCCGTCTCAACCACCGCCCTGCACTGCCTCTCCGAACCGGTCCTGCTGCGCACCTACCGGCAGCTCGCGGCCCTGCTGCGCCCCGGCGGCGTCCTCGTCAACGGCGACCACTTCGCCCAGGACGGCCCGCCCCGCTCGGACCTCACCGCGCAGGTCGGACGCCGCCGGGCCGAGCGCGCACGCACACACGCCCACGAGGACTGGCAGTCCTGGTGGACCGCGGCCGCCCAGTGCCCGGAACTGGCCGACCTGTTCACCGAGCGCGAGCAGCGACAAGCAGCCCACGGCAACCACGGCGGAAACGGCAACGCCGTGACCCTCGTCCGCCACACCGAACTGCTGCGGCGGGCGGGCTTTGACCACATCACCCCGGTCTGGCAGTTCGGCGACAGCCACGTCCTTTATGCGGTCAAGGACTGACGGAAGCGGACGCACGTCCCACCGTCGCTCAGGCGGGTTGCGGGGCCGTCCTCCGGGATCCCCACCGGCGGGTCCGGTAGCTGCCCGCCAGCCGGCAGACGGCGTAGAGGGTGAACGAGATCGTCGTGACGTAAGGGCTGATGGGGATGGAGCTGCCCAGGGCCAGCAGCATGCCGCCCTCGATCGAGGCCACGGCGAAGAGCACGCTCAGCAGGGGCAGGAGCACCGGCGAGGCCGTGACGCGGGCGGCGGCCGCGGCCGGGGTGACGACGAGGGTGAGGACCAGGAGCGCCCCGACGGCCTGGACCGACAGGGCCACCGCGAGCCCGAGCACGATCATGAACGCGAAGGACAGGCCGCGCACCGGGACCCCGCGGGCCTCGGCGACGTCCGGGTCTGCGCTGGCGAAGGTGAGCGGCCGCCACATCACCGCCAGTGCGACGAGTACGACGGCCGACGTGCCCAGCAGCCATGCCATCTGAGGGGTGTCCACGGCGACGATCTGCCCGGTCAGCAGGCCGAACTTGTTCGCCGCCCGGCCCTTGTAGAGGGCCAGGAAGAGCACTCCGAGGCCGAGTCCGAACGGCATGAGGATACCGATGGCCGAGTTGCGGTCGCGGGCCCGCGCGCCCAGGACGCCGATCGCGCCGGCCGCGACGATCGAGCCGACGATGGAGCCTGCCACGACGTTCACCTCCAGCAGCAGCGCCGCCGAGGCGCCCGCGAAGGACAGCTCGCTGATGCCGTGCACCGCGAAGGGCAGGTCGCGCATGATGACGAAGACCCCGGCCAGGCCGCCGATCAGGCCGAGCGCGACGCCCGCGATGAGGGAGTTGCGGACCAGGGCGAGGAGCTCGCCGTAGTCGTCGTAGTTGAAGATCTGCTGCCAGATCCCGTCGGCGAGCGTCATGGGCGGACTCCGTCGCTCTCGTGGAGTTCCTGGGCGTGGTGCGGTTGGGCGGACGGCTCGTCCGGGGCTCCGACGACCACGACCCGGCCGTGGACGCGGACGACGTCGACCTGGGTGTCGTAGAGCAGGGACAGCGACTCGGAGGTCAGGACCTCGTCCGGAGTGCCGACCCGGTGGGCACCCGGTGCCAGGTAGAGGACTCGGTCCACCAGGTCGAGCACCGGGTTGATCTCGTGCGTGACGAAGACCACCGCCGTGCCGTGGGAGCGGCGCCGGGCGTCGATCAGTTCGGTCACGGCCCGCTGGTGGTTGAGGTCGAGCGAGAGCAACGGTTCGTCGCACAGCAGGATGCGGGGGTCCGTGGCGAGGGCCTGTCCGATGCGGACGCGCTGGCGTTCACCGCCGGACAGCAGGCCCAGGGGGACGTCGGCGTAGGCGGCGGCCCCGACCGCCTCCAGGATCTCGTCCACCCGGCCGCGGATCGCGCGGGTACGCAGTCCGAGTCCGAAGCGGTGGCCGTCGATGCCGAAGCGCACCAGGTCACGGGCGCGCAGCATCGCCTGCGCGGACAGGGTCGCCTGCTGGGGAACGTACCCGATGTGCCGGCTCGCCTCGCGGGGTGAGTGTCCCAGGATGGCCAGGGTGCCGGCGGACAACAGCTGCCGGCCCAGCAGGGCCTTCACGAGGCTGGTCTTGCCCGACCCGTTCGGCCCGAGGACGGCGATGAACTCCCCGGGCCGCACGTCGAGGTCGAGGCCCTGCCACACCGTGCGCGCGCCGTAGGACAGTGCGGCGCCGCGCAGGCTGATCACCGGGGCGGTGCCGGTGCCGGCACCGCCCGTCCCGGTCCTGGTCCTGCCCTCGCGGGCCTGCGGCACGGAGGCCATGACCGGCCGCCTCACTTGCCCAGTGCGTCGGCGAGCGCGTCGACGTTGGCGGTCATCCAGCCGAGGTAGTCCTTGCCCTTGGGCAGGGTCTCGGTGACGGGCACGACGGGGATACCGGCCGCCTTCGCAGCGTCCTCGACCTTCTGCGTCTGCGGTCCGGAAGTCTGCGCGTTGTAGACCAGCGCCTTGACCTGCTTGCCGCTGTACAGCGCGAGCGTCTCCTGGAGGATCTTCGGGGAGACGTCGTCGCCCTCCTCGATGGCCTCGCTGAACTCCTCGGGCGTCTTGTTGCCCAGGCCGGCGGCCTCGGTCATGTACAGCGGCACGGGCTCGGTGATGCCGATGGCCTCGCCGCCGTGCTGCTTCTTGATGTCCGCTTCCTTGGTCTCAAGCGGCGTCAGCTTCGCCTTGAACGTCTCGGCGTTCTTGGTGAAGGTCGCGGCGCTCGCGGGGTCGGCCTTGCCGAGGGCTGCGGCGATCTGGTCGGCGATCTTGGCGACGGTGGGGAAGTCGTACCAGACGTGCTCGTTGAGTTCGCCGCCCTTGGGGGCGGTCTTGCCGGACACCTTGACCGCGTTGATCAGCTCGGCCGAGGGGTTGTTGCCGCTCTTGAGCATGCGGTCGATGAAGTCGTCGTAGCCGCCGCCGTTCTCGATGACGACCTTGGCCTTGGACAGGGCGAGCTGGTTCTGGGTGTTGGCCTCGTAGGAGTGCGGGTCCTGGTCGGGGTCGCTGATGATCGACGTGATGTCGACCTTGTCGCCGCCGATCTGCTTGACGATGTCGCCGTAGACGTTCGTGGAGGCGACCACCGGAACAACGGAGTCGGAAGCCGGGCTCGCCGAGGCGCCCCCGCCGCTTCCGGAGTCCGGCGAGCTGCCGCAGCCTGCCAGCAGGGCCAGACCGGCACCGGATATCAGGGCCGCCAGGCGACGGGACGGGGACACAGGCATGGATCCTCCTCCACAGAGGGGACGATGTCACTGCCAACGCTAGATGGGAACGAATGTCAAGACCAGATTTCAGTCTGATCATTATGAAAATCATTGCCAAGCGTTGACTTCTCCTGGCACTGGTCGCAGATGCCGGTGAGTTCCACGGTGTGTTCGACCTGGGCGAATCCGGTGTCCGCGGCCACATCGTCCGCCCAGCGCTCGACGGCCTCCGCGTCCACGGCCCGGCTCAGGCCACAGCGACAGCAGACCGGATAGTGCCGGTGCCCGTCGGCGGGCCGCGGGCGATAGAGCGGCTCACCTGACTTTTCTCGTACGACGTCGACGTGTCCGTCCCGCTCCAGCGTCCGGAGGGCCCGGTAGACCGTGGTGAGCCCGACAGCGGTTCCTCCGGCCGTCAGTGCTTCGTGCAGCTCCCGGGCGGAGATGAAGCCGGGAGAGTCGCGCAGTATACGCAGCACGGCGTGCCGCTGCCGGGTCAAACGCCAGTCCGGCAGCCGCTCCCCGGTCGACGAGCCGTGCACGACGCACCTCCCGCGATGCTGGGGCCGATGTGTCGTGCAGGTTAGTTGAACATGATTTCCATGACTACTGTCAAACTCGCCCCTGCGGGCCGTCGGCGGCAACTGGCTGCTGTCCGTGCCACGCATGGCCCGGTCCCGCGCGAGGGCGCCGCTGTCGCGGCGGCGCCGCCAGCCCCGACGTCGTGGTCATGGACATCCGGATGCCCGGTATGGACGGGGCGAGGTGAAGGCGTGAGGCATCCGGCCTCAGCAGTCGCGGAACTCCGGTGACTGGTTGAGGATCTGTGACCTCAGTGAGGTGAAACGGGTGTGGGTTTCGCCGCCGCGTGCCTCGGGGTGAAAGACCGCGACGCGGTGGCAGTTCTGGAAGGCCAGCGCCACCCCGAAGTGCCGTTCCAGGCTGCCGCGGATGGCGTCGCTGGACAGCGCACGCAGCAGCTGGCCGCGTTCCTTCTCGGAGGGCGGAGGGGTCTGGTTGTCGGCGAACTCCCCGGTGCCGGAATGCAGTTCGGTGACCAGACGGGCGACCAGGTCGTAGGCGTAGGGCAGGGAGTTGCGGACCGTTTCCACGAAGTCCTGCTCTCGCACCTCGCCGTTCTCGGCTTCGGCGAGCAGCTGCGGGGAGACGTCGAGTGACATGAAGGTCTGTCCTGTTCTGTGGTGTTGTCCTTGGGGCGGGCGTCCACGGCCGCGCGGAGCCGATCCAGCGTGCGCATGTTGTGCGCCTCCAACTCGCCATGTTCGCGGCCCTGTTCCTGGGCGCGGACGTAGGAGGACTGCACGCAGTGGGCGATCAGGTCGTCGCCGAGGTGGGTGCGGAGGAAATCGAGGTCGTCCTCGCCGGTGACCTTGTTGCCGACGACCGCGACGGGGATGCCGAACTCGGCGGCGTGGTCGCGGTACTGGCGGTAGACGGAGACGCCCTTGCGGGTCGGTTCGGCGACCAGGAACGTCATGTCGAAGCGGGTGAACAGGCCGGAGGCGAAGGCGTCGGCGCCGGCGGTCATGTCGACGACGACGTACTCGCCCGCCTCGTCGACCAGGTGGTTGAGGTAGAGCTCGACCGCGCCCAGCTTGGAGTGGTAGCAGGCCACTCCTAGGTCGCTCTCGTCGAAGGCGCCGGTGACCATCAGCGGGACGCCGGCCACTTCCTGTACGTGAGGGGAGTGGACCTCGTCCTCGCCCAGCAGCCGCAGCAGACGGGAGCCGCGGCCCGGCGGGGTCGTCTTGACCATGGCGTCACGGGACGGGATCCGCGGGTTGCGGCCCCGCAGGTAGTCCTTGATCTCCCCGGTCCGCGCGCTGAGCGGCGGTGCGGTGAACAACTCGTCCTCGTCGAGGCCGAGCGCGTAGGCCAGGTGCTGGTTGATGTCGCCGTCGATCGCGACGACCGGCGCGCCCGAGCGCGCGAGGTGGCGGGAGAAGAGGGCGGACAGGGTGGTCTTGCCGCTGCCGCCCTTGCCCACGAAGGCAACGCGCATCGCTAGCGACCCCTATTGAAAATGGATGTCATGAGCATAGGCTGGTGGTGCAACGGAACCGGTGTCAAATCACTCGCGGCTCAACTTCTCCACCTGCCAGGTGAGTTGGGGTGCTCGTGACGCAAACAGGGGGTCTCTTTGGCCATCGCGAAGGAGGGGCGGAGATGAGTGACGCCGTACGCGACCCTCGGGCTCGTCCGTTCACGCTCGTCGTCTGCTGGGCATGTGACGATGCCCTTTCCGGACGAGTGAGAGGGGCGTTGCGCCGGGTGGTCCGGGGCTGCCCGCACGCCGTCATGGTTTCCACGGGCTGCCTGGAGAAGGTGCTGCACTGCCGGAGCGGGCGCGGTCTGTACGCCGCCGTGCAGCCGTGCGCGGCCGACCGCAGGCCCACCGGTGCCGTTGTGCGCCTGGGCCCGCTCGTCACCGAGGCCGATGCCGAGGAGGTCGGGAGCTGGCTGCGGGCCGGAATGCCCGACGACGGCACGCTGCCCGACCGGCTCCGCGCGGCCCCCGCTCCAGGGCGGGTGGCCCACCTCAACTGACGGGCAGTTCCTGGGCATGCCGGATGGCGTCCAGCACGATGTGGGCGACGTGCTCGTCGGTAAGGGCGCACGGCCATGGTGCCCTCGGGGCCGCCGCCGGCGAGGTTCCCGGCGTTGCCCGACCGCCGGGAGCCTGTCGGGCGCGGCCCTCCTCGGCGACACCGAGCTGCCGGGGCGGGACGGCTGGACGTCCCGCCCCGGCTCCCTTCTCAGCGGTCAGCGGCCCGGACTCGCCCTGACTGCCGGCCGACTGATACTCAGGGCAGTTGAACAAGGTTGAGCCGGTACTCCTCGACCTGCGGCAGCCGCTGCTCGGCGAGGCCGGCCAGCATCTCCCGGTATGCGGCGGGCAGCTCGTCGTACATCCGGGGTGGGAGAGCGCTGAGCCTCTGGGACGCGAGGATCCGGGCTCCCGGTCGCCACATGGTGAGTTCGGCCGGATCCGCGCAGGTCCACTGCATCCGGGCCTCGACCTTGCCCAACGCGTCGTGCTGGTCCTGGGTGTCGATGATGCCGGGGCCGGCGGTGTCCAGGGCCAGCAGCGAACCGGGGAAGCGCCCGGCGATCAGGTCGACGACGTGGCGGACCTGTGCCTCGCTCAGGAACGGCAGCACGGCCTCGGCGGAGAAGAAGTACGGGCCCGGGGACTTCACCGCGTCGGTCCATGCCTCGTCCGTCACCGACGCGGCGATCATCGTCCGGCGCGGGCTGTCGGTGAAGAAGGTCCGGCGCAGGTCGATCACGTCGGGCAGGTCGAGGTCGAACCAGTGTGCCTGGCCGTTGTCGAGGCGTTCGTGGCGGGTGTTGAGTCCGACGCCGATCTCCACCACGGTTCCGGTGGGGTGGGACGTGAGGAAGTCCGCGACCCACCGGTCGAACAGGCTGGTGCGTAGCACCGTGCCGACCAGACTGGGCAGGTTGTCGAAGCGCGCGAAGTCGTAGTCGATCGACGCGACGATGTCCTCAGCCCGGGGGTCGCGCAGCGCTGGTTGCGGTTTGCGGTTCTCCACCGCGCGGCCGTACAGCGGGATGAGGAGTGTCTCCTGGACTGTACCCAGGTGCACACCGCGTTCTGTCATGGTGGGCCTCCCTCGCTCGGGCGTGTACCGGGCCGGGCGGCGCCGTGGCTGCGAACCCCCGCCCGGCCCGGAGTCTTCAGGCCTGTGCCATCGGCACTGGCGTCTGCTGCGTGTGCTCGTGCTCGCAGGTGTCGTCGATGCCGTAGGTGTCCCATGCGGGGAACGGATCGCCCGACACGTTCTCGCCGTCCGCCATGAGACAGTCGGTGAGGGCGGATCGGAGCGCCTCGGCGTGCAAGTGCGTGCCGATGAAGACGAGTTCCTGACTGCCAGGGCTGTCGTCGTCGCGGGCGGCGGACGGCTCGAAGCGGGCGACGGAGCCGGCCTGCGACCACAGGCCCGTCACGTGCGGGCGGCTGGCGAGCGTGAAGAAGCCCTTCGAGCGCAGGATCTGCCCGTACGCGCCGCTGTCGAGCTCCTTGGTCACGAACGACCACAACCGGCCGGGGTGGAAGGGGAGTTCGGAGCGGAAGACGGTGGAGGAGATACCGTACTCCTCCGTCTCGGGGACGTGGTCGCCGTTGAGTTCCATGACCCAGCCGGGTGCCTGTTGGGCGCGTTCCAGGTCGAACAACCGGGTGCCGAGGACATCCCGGACACCGATCCGGCCGTGGACGGCGGGGACGATCCGGGCGACGGGGTTGAGGCGCGTGAGCGTCGCCCGCAGCCGGTCGGCGGTGTCGGCGTCCACCAGGTCGAGCTTGTTGAGGACGATGACGTCGGCGAACTCGATCTGGTCCATCAGCAGGTCGCTGACGGTACGTTCGTCGTCCTCGTACTGGTCGAGGCCGCGCTCGACGAGTTCGTCGCCGCCCGCCAGCTCGGGCAGGAAGTTCGCGGCGTCGACGACCGTGACCATGGTGTCGAGGCGGGCCAGGTCGTCGAGCGTGGCGCCGTCGTCGCGGGCGAAGGCGAACGTGGCGGCCACCGGCATGGGCTCGGAGATGCCGGAGGACTCGATGAGGAGGTAGTCGAAACGGCCCTCGCGGGCCAGCCGGTCGACCTCCTCCAGCAGGTCGTCGCGCAGGGTGCAGCAGATGCAGCCGTTGGTCATCTCGACCAGGCGTTCCTCGGTGCGCGAGAGGGCCGCCTCGCCGCCGCGCACGAGGGCGGCGTCGATGTTGACCTCGCTCATGTCGTTGACGATGACCGCGACGCGCAGGCCCTCACGGTTGCCGAGGACGTGGTTGAGGAGGGTGGTCTTGCCCGCGCCGAGGAACCCGGACAGGACGGTGACGGGCAGTCGTTCGTACGTCATCGCCGGTCAGTCCTCGGGGTGCAGCAGCCCGCGCTCGTACGCCTTGGCCAGCCGCTGGGGGACGAGGTAGGTGGAGCCGTCGACCGTGATCGGCACGAGTTGCGGTGTGGCGGCCTTCCACTGGGCGCGGCGGTGGCGGGTGTTGCTGCGGGACATCTTCCGCTTGGGGACGGCCATGAGAATCTCCTCGATCGGTGGGGCGCCACCAGACGCTACATGAAAATGGGATCCATTACTAAGTGGTAGGTCAAGAGCCGGCAGTGATTCGCGGGGGAGGGTGCCCATGGAATGGGTTTGAAAATCATGTTCATCTATCCTGTGGCGTCCCGCCCACAGAAGGAGATCCCCGCCATGCGCCCCGCCCTGATCCGCCGCACCCGTGTTCGCAGCCACCATCGGGGTGGCGGTGCTCATCGGGGTCCTGGGCCGCCGGGGGCGGGCCGACGACGTGGCCATCGGCAGCGCCCTGTCATGGCTGCTGGGCCTGGGGGCCTTCTTTCTCACCCTCTACACGACCTCGCGCGGCGCCGGACACGGCACGGCGGGGGTGAGCGTACTGTTCGGATCGATCTTCGGCCTGTCGGACGGTCAGGCGGGTGTCGCGGTGCTGGTGGCCGCCTGCATCTGCGCGGCCGTGCTGCTGTTGGCCCGACCACTGCTGTTCGCCTCGCTGGACGAGGCGGTCGCGGCGGCGCGCGGGGTGCCCGTACGGGTCCTGGGCATCGCCTTCCTGGTCCTGGTCGGCGCGTGTGCCGCCGAGGCCACCCAGGCCGTCGGCTCGCTGCTGCTCCTCGGCCTGCTCGCCGCACCCGCGGCACCGCGCACCGGGTCACCCCACGTCCGTACCGCGCCCTGCTGTTGTCGGCCGGGCTCGCGGTCGTGGAGATGTGGGTTGGCCTCGCCCTCAGCTGGGCCGTGCCGTCCCTGCCGCCCAGCTTCGCGATCCTCGCGGTGGCCACTGCTGTCTACACGGGTGTGCTCGCTCTCGGGCGACCGCGTCCGCGTGGTGCTGCCGCGGTGACCTGAGGTCAGCCGGGGTCATGGATGCCCAGGCGCAGGTGCTCGATGTGGTGGACGGCCTGGTCGAGGAGCTGGGCGACATGCTCGTCGTAGAGGCGGTAGACGACGCGGCGGCCGGTGACCAGGCCGAGGGCGCGCAGCAGACGCAGCTGGTGGGAGACAGCGGACTGCTCCATGCCGATGGCGGCGGCGAGTTCGGTGACCGGGTGCGGGGCCTGGCGCAGGGTGGTCAGGATCAGCAGCCGCGACGGGGTGGCAAGGGCCTGGAGCGTGGCGGCCACCGTGGCGGCGGTGGTCTCGTCGAGCGCAGCGCAGCGCAGACAGAGCGAACGGGAGTAACGCCCGCGTCCGAAGGGCTACGGGGGACGGCGGCCGCGAGGACATCGCGGCCGCCGTCGGCCTCGTAAGGGAAGTGGTACCCGGTCTCGTCGAAGGCGAGGCGGGAGACCTTCTCCGGGTAGCCGGACATGGTCAGTTCGCTGCCGATGGGGGTCCCCCGGTCGAGCGAAGCCGAGACTGGGGGAGGGTGCGCCAGATGTGGATGGAGGCGTCCTGGTTGCCGCTGCAGATCCACCTTCCGGTGGGCGCGACGGCGAGCGCGAGGTGCGAGCCGATGCAGGGGTACGTCACTACGGGCTTGGGCGTGTGCCGACTGCCGAGGCGGCCGGGTCCGTACGCCACAACTCCCCGCCGTCGGCGTCGAGTACGAGCGCACGGCGGCCGGAGGCGACCGCGATCCGCTCGTGGTCCGCCCATGCGGCGCCGCGGACCAGGCGCCGGACTCACGCATCGTCGTCCGGCCGTCCGCGCGCCGCCACAAAGCGCGTACCCCATCGGCCCGATGACCGCCAAGTGCCGTGCATCCGGCGCGAGTTCGACCCTCAGTGCGCCGCCTGGCAGGTCGAGGGCGCCGAGCTCGGCGCCCATGGCCGCGTCGAGGACGCGGACCGTTCCCTCGGCCCCGGCGACGGCCACGAGGTCGCCGCGGGCGCTCAGCGCGACGGGCGCGTCGCCGACGGTGACCTCCCAGGCGGTGGCGAGGCCGGAATCCATGGTGAGGCTCACGCGGCGGCTCCCGCCGTGGCCAGGCAGTCGGCGAAGCCGCGCTCGAGTGCATCCCGGTCGAGGTTGCGGCCGATGAAGACGAGCCGGTTGCGCCGCTCCTCGCCCTCGCGCCAATCCCGCCCGAACTCGCCGTCCAGCATGTGCACGCCCTGGAAGACGTACTGCTTGGGTGCGCCCGCGATGGCGAGGATGCCCTTGGACCGGAAGAGGTCCACACCCTTGGTGCGGAGCAACTGTCCGAGCCATGCGTTGAGCAGGTTCTCGTCCAGCTCGCCCGGCAGATCGATGCCCACCGAGGTGACGGTGAGGTCGTGCTGATGCTCGGTCTCGGTCAGGAAGGACGGGTCGTCGGCGAGCACCCGCTCCAGATCGAACGCGCCCCCGTTCGAAGATCTCTTCCTCGGCGTCGGGGACGAGGGCGTCGTCGATGCCGACCTCGCCGAACTCGTTCTCGATCACGGCGATCCGCAGGCCGTGGTTCTCGGTGAGGATGCGGTTGAGGAGGGTGGTCTTGCCCGAGCCGAGAAAGCCGGTCAGGACGGTGACGGGCACGCTCCCCCAGTCTCGGCTTCGCTCGACCGGTGGGACCCCCACGTCACGGAGTTCGGGGGCGGTCATTGACAGGTTCCTTCGTACGGGTGTCGAGCAGGGCGGCCCGCAGGTCGTCCTCGGTGAGCTGTTCGGCGGGGCGGTGCAGGGTCCAGCGGCGGGCCTCGCCGTCCATGGGCAGGACGGCGACGACCGTCTCCAGCGGCGGGCAGCCCGGCTCGGTGCAGGCGAGTTCCCGGATCACGACCGCGGTGTCCTCGTCGAGGCCGAGCAGCGTGCGCACGGTCTCCTTCAGCTCGCGCAGGCGCGGGCTCGGCCAAGGTCGTCCCGGGCGGGCTCCCAGTGGCATGGCGGCGGTTCTCCTTCGTCCGGGGCGGGTTGGCAGCCGGCGCAGATGCCGGTGAGTTCGACGGTGTGCTCCACCGCGGTGAAGCCGGTGTCGGAGGCGATCCGTCCGGCCCACCGCTCGACGACCTCCGAGTCGACCGGCCGACTGCGGCCGCAGCAGCGGCAGATCAGGTAGTGGCGGTGGCCGTCGTCGGGCCGCCGACGGTAGAGCCGCTCGCCCGCCTCGTCGCGTACGACGTCGACACCGCCGGACGACTCCAACTCCCGCAGGGCGCGGTAGACGGTGGTCAGCCCGATCCGGGTCCCGTCCGTGGTCAGCAGGCCGTACAACTCCTGGGCCGATACGAAGTCCTGGCAGCCGGTCAGGACGCGTAGGACCGCTGCTCGCTGCCGGGTCGTCCGGCCGCTCACACAGATCACCCCCAGGTGCTCGCCGACTGGTGGACTTCCCAAGTTACATGAAAATGAAATCCATTACCATATAGGGACCGGCCATCCGTCGCCGAGTTTCGGACCGGGGTCTTCGCGACTGGGGCGGCCCCGTTCTCGGGCGTTTCGCGGGGTGCTGGCCGCCGGAGGTGGCTGCTGGCGGGCGCGGCCATTGCGGGCGGCGTCGTCGAGGCGGTCGTCGCAGGCGGGCCCGAAGCGGGCGGAGTTGACTCGTGATACTTATTGAAAACCGTTTTCGTTTCCTGTTAGCTTGCGCTCGACGGCTGGACGCACTGGCTGTCCGGTTCGAGGAAAGGGAACGACGGTGGGGGAACGGCATATTGCGCGCAGGACGGTACTGCGAGGGGTCGGCGGCTCCGCGGCGGCGGTCGCGGCCGCGGGTCTGGTGACCGCCTGCGGTGGGGACGGCGGTGGCGCGACGCCGGCGGCAGACAACGGAAAGCCCCGGCACGGCGGGCGGCTGCGGGCGGCCTTCACCGGGTCCAGCGCGGAATCGGCGAGCGTGCTTCAGGCGACCTCGACGCCCGTCGACTACGTGCGGGCGCGGATCGTCTGGGACACGATCGGCGAGATCGAGAACAGCAAGCCGGTATGGCGGGTCGCCGAGTCCGTCGAGCCCAACGACGACGCGACGGTGTGGACGGTGCGCGTCCGGGACGGCATCACCTTCAGCGACGGCAAGGCCCTCACCGCCGACGACGTGCTGTTCACCCTGCGGACCTTCGCCACGCAGCCCACCACCCAGAGCGCCTTCCTGGCCGGACTCGACACCAAGGCGTCCAAGGCCCGCGACAAACGCACGGTCGAACTGCACCTGAAGGGCGCGGACGGCTTCTTCGACCTCGCGCTCGCCCAGTCGATGTTCGTGTTCCCGGACGGTACGAAGGACTTCGCGAAGGCGCCGGGCTCCGGGCCCTTCGTGCTCAAGACATGGTCCCGGGGCAAGAGCAGTCTGCTCACGGCCCGCAAGGACTACTGGGGGAGCGGCGGACCGTATCTCGACGAGATCGAGCTGCTGTCCGTCACCGAGGCCGAGGCCCGCCTGAACGGGCTCAAGGCCGGGCAGTTCGACTACGCGGGCGCCCTGTCCCTGCCCACCACCCGGGCCGAGGCGAACAACTCCCGCCTGCGCATCACCACCGCTCCGCGCGAGCTCTGGGGCGAACTGGCCTTCTCCATGAACCTCTCCACGGACCCCTTCACCCAAGCCGAGGCCGTCCAGGCGGTCAGGTACGCGATCGACCGCGAGGCCATGGTCCGCACCGTCACCCTGGGCAAGGGGGAGACCGCCGACGACGCGATGGGCCGTCATCAGGCGTGGTACGACAGCTCCTTGTCGCGTGTCCCGCACGACCCCGACCGCGCGCGGCGGCTGATGTCCTCCGGGAGTCTCAAAGGCACGAAACTGTCCATCCGGACCAGCAACTACGAGTACGGGCCCCTGGAAGCCGCCACCGCCTTCGTCGAGCAGGGGCGGGCAGCCGGGCTGAAGGTCGCCGTGGACAAGGTGCCGCCCGCCGACTTCTACACCGACATGAAATCCCTGCTGGGTGCGCCGCTGAAGACCAGCTTCTACCACCCGCTTCCGCTGCCGCTCGCCCTGAGTTCGTACTACGGGCCGCAGGCGTCCTACCCCTTCACCGGCCCGTCCGACGACACCCTGAACGGGCTGATGAACGCCATGCACGCCGCCGTCGGCGAGGACAGGCGCACCGGCGCCGTGCACGACGTTCAGCAGTACCTGTACAAGCACGGCGGTGACGCGGTGTTCGTACGGGTCCCCACGGTGGCGGGCGCGACGCCGGCCGTACGCGGGGTGCAGGCGTACGGCTTCTTCGACTACCCGTCGCTGCGTGACGCCTACCTCGCCTCGTGACCGGCGCACCGGGCGTCGCGTGGTGGCTGCGGCGGGCCGGCATCGCTGCCGCCACCCTGCTCGCGGCCTCCGTGCTGGTCTTCGGCGCGACCCTGCTCGCGCCGGGCGACGCGGCCGCGGCCCGACTCGCCGGCCAGGGCGCTAGTCCGCGGCAGATCGCCGAACTGCGGCACAGCCTGGGCCTGGACCGGCCCGCCTGGGAGCGCTACGGCAGCTGGCTGTGGGGCGCGCTCCACGGTGACCTCGGCCGCTCGTACAGCACCGGCGAGACCGTCTCCGGGCTGATCGCCGAACGGGCGGGAAACTCCCTGGTGCTGGGCGCGGTGGCGGCGGCCCTGCTGGTGCCGTCGGCCGTGGGGCTGGGGCTGTGGGCGGGGCTGCGTGCCGGGCGGTCCGCGGACCGGGTGGTGTCCACGGCCACGCTGGCGCTGGTCAGCCTCCCCGAGTTCGTCATCGGGACCGTGCTCATCCAGATCTTCGCCGTCGGGACCGGGTGGCTGCCCGCGGTGTCCTTGCCGCCTGCCGGCGAGGGGCCGTTGTCCCAGCCGCAGATCCTGGTGCTGCCCGTGCTCACGCTGCTGTCGGTCTGCCTGGCCCAGAACGTGCGCCTGATCCGGGCCGGGGTGACGGAGGCGGTGGGCTCGGACGCGGTGCGGGCGGCCCGGCTCGGCGGGGTGCCCGAACACCGTGTGGTGCTGCGGTGGGTGCTGCCGGCGGCGGTCGTCCCGGTCGTCCCGGTGCTCGCCCGCTATCTGGCGTACCTGCTCGGCGGCACGCTCGTCGCCGAGACGCTCTTCGGATATCCGGGGCTCGCCGCAGCTCTGGTGAACGCCACGGCCGCCCGGGACGCCCCCGTCGTCCTCGGCGTCAGCATGCTCGTAGCCGCCGTGACCGTGACTCTGAACCTGCTGGCGGACGCTGTCGCTGCCGCCCTCAACCCGGCAACGAGGAGGCCGAGTTGAACCGTCTGATGCGTCGCGTGGCGGCCGCCCGGTTGCCCCGCCGGACGGGCGCGGTGGCGGCGGGCGTGGTCCTGGCAACCGTCGTACTGCTGGCGCTCGTCGGGCCCTGGTTCGCCCCCCACACGCCGGGTGCCGTCCTGGACATGCCGTACGCGCCGCGCGGCGGGCACGCACCCCTGGGCACTGATCACCTCGGCTCCGACGTGCTCAGCCGCTTCCTGACGGGCGGGCGCGCTCTGGTGCTGCTCGCTGTGGGCGCCCTGGCCGTCGCGTATGTCCTGGGAGCCGGTCTGGGCATGGTCGCGGCGCTGCGGGGCGGGCTCGTGGACGCCGGCGTGCTGCGCCTGGTGGACGTGTTGCTGAGCCTGCCCTCCTTCCTGCTGCTCAGCGTGGTCGTGGTGGCCGTGGGGCGGGGCACCGGCGGGGTGGCGGTCGCCACCTCCGTCGTCCTCTTCCCCGAGATCGTGCGTGTGGTGCGGGCGGCGACGCTCCAGGCCCTCCAGCACGACTACGTCGAGGCCGCCGTCGCGCGCGGTGAGACCACCGGCCATGTCCTCGCCCGCGAGGTGCTGCCCAACCTGGCGCCGGTGCTCGCCGCCGACGCCGGAGTGCGGTTCGTGGGCGCGGCGTTCACGGTCGCCACCGCCGGGTTCCTCGGCTACGGGGCCCAGCCGCCCGCCGCCGACTGGGGGCTGATGATCCTCGAGAACCGCGACGGCCTCGCGCTGCAGCCCCTGGCGGTGATCGTGCCCGCCACCGGGATCCTGGTCCTGCTGCTGAGCGCCAACCTCCTGGTCGACGCGGTGCTTCCGGCGGCTCGTGTCCAACGGCCGGGTTCCGTCGCGGGTACGGCCATGGACGTCCAGGTCGGCGACATGGCGCTTCGCATCAGAGACCTCACCGTCGAGGCCGACGGGGTGCGTGTCCTCGACGGCATCGATCTCGACGTCCCCCGCGGCCGCGTCCTCGCCCTGGTCGGCCCCTCTGGCTCCGGCAAGACGACCCTGGCACTCGCCGCCTTCGGCGAACTCGGCCCCGGGCTCGCGGCGACATCCGGCACGGTGCATCTGGCCGGGACGTCGGTGTTCGGGCTGCGCCCCCGGCAGCTGCGGCAGCTGCGTGCCCGGCATGCCGCGTACGTCCCCCAGGACCCGCGCACCTCGCTGGCGCCGACCCTGCGGGTGGGCGACCACATCGGGGAGTTCCTGCGGGCCCGCGGCGTGCCGCGCGCCGAGCGGCGAGGCCGTGTGCGGACGGCTCTGCGCAGCGCCCGGCTCCCGGACGACGACGCCTTCCTGCGCCGCCGCCCGCACCAGCTCTCCGGCGGGCAGCGGCAACGCGTGGCCCTGGCCGCCGCCCTCGCCCACAGCCCCGGCCTGCTGGTTCTCGACGAACCCACCAGTGCCCTCGATCCGGTGACGGCCGCCGGGCTCCTGGCCGACCTCGGGCGGATCCGCGAGCAGGGCGGACCGGCCGTCGTGCTGATCGCCCACGACCTGACGCATGTGGCGGCGGTGGCCGACGACGTGGTGGTCCTGGAGCGTGGCCGAGTGGTGGAACAAGGGCCGGTGGAGGCGGTGTTGGCGCGGCCGGCGAGTGAACCGGCCCGGCGCCTGGTCGTCGCCGCACGTGCTGCCGTGGCGCCCCGGCCCGTGGGCGGTCGAGCGGAGGGCCGGACCGTCCTGTCCGTACGCGACCTGAGTGCCGACCGCGGCCGACGGAACGTGCTCAGCGGTGTCGATCTGACTGTCGCCGAAAGCGGCTGCCTGTCGGTGGTGGGCCCCTCGGGCGGCGGCAAGACGACGCTGCTGCGCTGTCTCGCCGGGCTGCACCCCGACTGGGCCGGCGAACTCCGGGTGGGCGGGCGGAGCGTGGAGCACGGCGTGCGCGGGCGGACCCGCGACGACCTGCGCCTGCTCCAACTCGTGCCGCAGGACCCGTACGACTCCCTCAACCCGCGCCACACCGCGGAGCGGATCGTCTCCCGACCGCTGCACTTGTACCGGCCGGAACTCGACGCGGATGCGCGCCGGGCCGAGGTGCACCGGCTGCTGGAGCGGGTCGGCCTGGACGCGGCCCACGCCGCCGTGCGGCCCGAACGGCTCTCCGGGGGACAACGTCAACGCGTCGCACTGGCAAGGGCTTTGGCAGCCGAGCCGCGGGTGCTGCTCTGCGACGAGGCGACCAGTGCGCTGGACGCACCCACGGCGGCCACGGTGCTGGAGCTCCTCGACGAGCTGCGACGGGACCTCGGGCTCGCGCTGGTGGTCGTCACGCACGACATGACGGTGCCCGTACGGCTGGGCGGGGAGCTCGCGGTCCTGGCCGACGGCGCGATCCGCGAGGCGGGGCCCGTCGAACGTGTCATCGCCGCGCCCTCGGACCCTGTGACCGTCCAACTGCTCACCGCCGTACCTCAGTTGCCGAGTTCGACGACCTACGAAAGGACGGGTCCGTGAACCGTCCCGAAAGCGCATGGCTGCGCCGCCCCCGTCCGCAGCGGCACCCGGCGGTGCGGTTGCTGTGCCTGCCGCACGCCGGCGGGTCGACCGCGTTGTACCGCTCCTGGAAGGACCTGCTGCCACCGGAGATCGAGCCGGTGCTGGTCTGTCCGCCGGGACGGGAGGACCGCATGGACGAACCGCTGCCCAAGGAGCTGCCTGAGCTGGTGGCGGGGCTCGCCCGGGCGGTGGAGCCGCTGCTCGACCGGCCGTGGGCGGTGTTCGGGCACAGTATGGGTGCCACGGTCGCGCACGAGCTCGTCCTGCGGCTGCTGAGAGGACGCCACCGGGCGCCGGAGCACCTTTTCGTCTCCGCGCGCGAGGCACCGCAGCACCACCGCGGCGGCACCGTGCACCTCCTGGACGACGACGCCCTGGCCGCCGAGCTGATACGGCTCGGCGGGACCTCCCCCGAGCTGCTCGCGATGGCCGAGGTACGCGGACTGGTACTGCCCGCGGTCCGAGGCGACTACCGGCTCATCGAGACGTACGCGGCGGATCCGCAGGGCCCGGTGCCGTGCCCGCTGACCGCGCTGATCGGCGAGGCGGACACCGAGCTGACCGCCGAGGAGGCAGCGGGCTGGGAGAAGTGGACCACGGGTCCCTTCCAGCTGCTGACCTTCCCCGGCGGCCACTTCTACCTCTCCGACCGGCCGCGGGCGGTGGTCGATGCCGTACGCCGCCGCCTGCTCATTCCCGCGTGACGGGTGTCTCGTAGGTGTCCTTGTCACGGACCAGCACCAGGCTCGCCGCGGCCGCCACCAGGGCCGCGATCCCCGCGATCAGGAAGATCTGCGAGAGGGCCTCGGTGTAGGCGCTGCGGGCCAGGGAGAGCACCGGGCCGCGGGCCGTCCCGGGCACGGCTGCGGCGACCGCGTCGAACTGGCCGGCCGTGACCAGGCGGCGCAGCTGCCCGGCGGCCGAGTCGGGAACGGCGTGCTCACCCAGGGCGCTCGCGGACATGACGTCGTTCACCTTGCTGGTCAATACGACGCCGAAGGCGGCCACGCCGGTGGCGGTGCCGAGCGGGAAGAAGCTGTTGGCCGCGCCCGAGGCGGTGCCGGCGCGCGAGGGCGGGACCACGTTCACCGCCAGCGACAGCAGATGCGGCAGCGTCAGACCGGCGCCGACCCCGATCAGGACCAGCATGGGAAGCAGCGCCGTCCAGTCGTCGTCCGGCGAGATGCCCACGGTCAGCAGGACGCCGGTCCCGACCGCCGCCATACCGAGGGCCAGCACGCGCGACACCGGTACCACCTTGGTCAGCAGCCCGCTCAGCGGTGCGCCGATGATGATCGCGACCGACTGGGCGAGCAGCACCAGGCCGATCTCGATCGGGGTGAGGTGCAGCATCCCGCCGAGCCACAGGGTGATGAAGGGCAGCATGCCGAAGCTGAAGATCCGGGCGGCGAAGCTGAGCAGCAGCGCACCGGCGAAGGTGGGGATCGCGAACAGCCGCAGGTCCAGCATCGCGCGCTCGCCGAGCCGCCACTGCACGGCGACGAACGCCACGGCCAGCAGCGCTCCCGTGATCAACGAGGCCAGTACGTCCGCCTGCGACCAGCCGTCCTCCGAGCCGGCCAGCAGGCCGTAGTTGAGCAGGAAGAGGGCCAGCACCGCCAGAATCGCTCCGGCGTAGTCGATCTGCCGCGAGCCGCCGGTGCCGCCGTCCTCGGGGACCTTGCGCACGGTGCCGTAGATGATCAGGAGCCCGAGCGGCACGTTGACGGCGAAGAGCCAGGGCCAGCTCAGCCACTCCACGATGGATCCGCCGACCAGCGGGCCCAGCGCCGCCGACACGGCGCCTCCGGCGGTGAACAGGCCGATGGCCGTCGTACGCGCCCGCGTCGGAGCTCCCTCGAAGACGCCGGATATCAGGGCGAGCGACGTACCCAGAACCATTGCCCCACCCGCGCCCTGAACGGCCCGGGCCGCGATCAGCACGCCGGCGTTCGGGGCCAGCGCGCAGGCCGCCGAGGCGAGGGTGAAGACCGCGACGCCGGCGAGGAAGATGCGCCGGCGGCCGATGAGGTCCGACACGGATCCCGCCGTGAGCAGCAGTGCCGCGAAGCTCAGGGTGTAGGCGTTGACGATCCACTGGAGGCTGTCCAGCGACGCACCCAGGTCGGCGCCGATCTCGGGCATCGCCACGTTGACGACGGTGATGTCGAGCGTCATCAGCGCGGCCGCCAGCGCCGTCACGGCGGTCGTCCAGTGCCGAGCGCTGCGGGCGTCCGGTGGCATCTCCTCCTGGTGCTCGAACTTCAACTCCGGTGCGTCGCCGCCCTGTTGGGTGGCTTCGGCTTCAGCCATGGCCTTCCTCTCCCGTTGATCCGTGCGAGCTGACGCTAGCGAGAAACTCAACACTTGTAAATGAAAATCGTTTCCATTAGCTTGGGCTTTGGCCGGAACGGACCGTGACGCGAGGGGGATGCATTCAGGTGGCACAGGAACGCACGGACGAGGGCCTGGATCTGCCGGGAGCCGTCGGCGAACTTCTGGGACTGCGCTCCGAAGAGATCGACGAGGACGTCCACCTCATCAACCTCGGGCTGGACTCACTGGCGATGATGCGACTGGCCGGGCGATGTCGGCGCGCCGGACTCGACATCGGATTCGCGGATCTCATCGCCGAGCCGACACTCGCGGCCTGGCGGGGACTCGTCGCCGAGCGGCGTACCGAGGGCCCGGCTTCCGAGACGGCTCACGTGGACGAGGCGGAGCCCTTCGAGCTCGCTCTCATGCAGCACGCCTACTGGGTGGGGCGGGCGGACGGGCAGCAACTCGGCGGTGTGGCAGCCCACTTCTACCACGAGTTCGACGGCCGGGACGTGGACCCGTCGCGTCTGGAGGCCGCGGTACGAGCCGTCCTCGCGCGGCACGGCATGCTGCGCGTGTGCGTCCTCGACGACGGGCGCCAGCGCATCCTGCCCGAGAGTCCCTGGCCCGGACTGCTCGTCCACGACCTCCGGGACCTCTCCGGGGTGGACGCCGAGCAACGCCTCGACGGCCTGCGCCGCGACCTCTCGCACCGCCACCTGGACATCACGGCCGCGGAGGTCCTCGACGTGCAGCTGTCGCTGCTGTCCGACACCGTGCGGCCGGGCGGCACGCGGCTGCACGTCAACCTCGACATGGTCGCCGCCGACGCGCTCAGTCTCCGGGTGCTGCTCGCCGACCTCGCCCGCGCCTACGCCGACCCCGCGACACCCCTGGCCGAGCTCGGCTACAGCTTCCCCCGCTACCTCGCCGAACGCCGCACCGCCCGTGAGTCGACGGCCCGCAAGGCCGCGCTGGAGGCCGACCGCGCGTACTGGCAGGAACGGCTGCCGGATCTGCCTGCGGCACCCCGACTCCCGGTCGCCGCCGGGGAGGCCGAGGCCGTCACCGTCGTACGACGTCATCTGCACCTCGATGCCGAGCGCACCCGGCGCTTCGAGCAGGCCGCGCGCCGGCACGGTCTGACCCCCGCCATGGCGCTCGCGGCGGTGTTCGCCGAGACGCTGCAGGCGTTCAGCGCGGAGCCCGACTTCCTGCTCAACCTTCCGCTGTTCGACCGCGAGCCGCTGCACGACGACGTGGCTGCACTCGTCGGCGACTTCACCTCGTCCGTACTGCTGGCATGGCACGGAAGGACCCCCGGAACCTTCGCCGAACGCGCCGCCCGCCTGCAGGAGCGCTTTCACCAGGATGTGGCGCACGCCGGGTACTCGGGTGTCGAGGTGCTGCGCGACGCCTCCCGGCTGCACGGCGAACGCATGCTCGCGCCCGTCGTCTACACCAGCGCTCTGGGCCTGGGTGAACTGTTCGCGCAGGAGGTGCGGGACAGCTTCGGCGAGGCGTCCTGGATCATCTCGCAGGGGCCGCAGGTCTGGCTCGACGCGCAGGTCACGGAGATGGGCGGCGGGCTGCTCGTGAACTGGGACGCCCGCGAGGACGCATTCGCGCCGGGCGTTCTGGATGCCATGTTCGCCGCCTACAGCGGTCTGCTCGACCGGCTGCCGGCCGACCCGGCGGCGTGGACCGAACCTGTGCCGTCGATGCTGCCCGACGCGCAGGCGCGAGTGCGGGCCGTGGCCAACGACACGGAGTGGCGGCCGGACGACGTGCGCCTGCACGACGGCTTCTTCGCGCGGGCGGCGATCGATCCCGACTCGCCGGCGCTGCTGTGGGGCAGTGACGAGTCACTCACCTACGGCGAACTCTCCTCGCGCGCCCTTGGGTTGGCAGGCCACCTGCGGAACCGTGGCGTCGGCCCAGGAGATCTGGTGGCCGTCACCCTGCCCAAGGGCCCCGACCAGATCACCGCCGTACTCGGTGTCCTGGCCGCGGGCGCCGCCTACCTCCCCCTCGGCATCGACCAGCCCGCTGCCCGCCGCGAGCGCATCCACACCGCGGCCCGCATACGCCTCGTACTCGACGACATCACAGTGCCGGACGGCACCCAGCCCCTTCCCGCACCCCTCCCCGGCAGCCCGGCCGACCTCGCGTACGTGATCTACACCTCGGGCTCCACCGGAGAGCCCAAGGGTGTCGAGGTGACGCACGCGGCCGCTGTGAACACGGTCGCGGACCTCAATGATCGTTTCGGGATCGGGTCCGCCGACCGGACACTGGCCCTGTCCGCGCTGGACTTCGACCTGTCGGTGTACGACGTCTTCGGCACCCTCGCGGCCGGCGGCGCACTCGTCTGCGTCGAGGAACCCGCTCGCAGGGATGCCACCGTCTGGGCGGATCTGGTCCGCACCCATGGCGTGAGTGTCGTCAACTGCGTACCGGCTCTGCTCGACATGCTGGTCACAGCGGGGGGCAGCAGCGGACTGCCCACGGTGAGGCTCGCGTTGCTCGGCGGCGACTGGGTGCCGCTCGACCTGCCCGGCCGCGTGCGGACGGTCGCACCGGACTGCCGCTTCGTGGCGCTCGGCGGCACGACCGAGACCGCCATCCACTCCACCGTCTGCGAGGTGGGCGAGGTGCCCGCCGAGTGGGTGTCGGTGCCATACGGGACGCCGCTGCGGGGCGTCCGGTGCCGTGTCGTCGATCCGCTCGGCCGCGACTGCCCGGACTTCGTGCCCGGCGAGCTGCGGATCGGCGGAGCCGGAGTGGCGCGCGGTTACCGGGGTGATCCGGTCCGCACGGCCGAGAGGTTCACCGAGGTGGACGGGGTGCGCTGGTACCGCACCGGCGACCGTGCCCGCTACGGGCAAGACGGCGGCCTGGAGTTTCTCGGCCGTGCCGACCATCAGGTCAAGGTACGCGGGCACCGCATCGAACTCGGCGAGATCGAGGCCGCGTTGGCCGCGGTGCCCGGGGTGGAGAAGGCCGTGGCGGTCATCGGCGAGGACCGGCGCCTCGGCGCCGCCGTCACCGGTGTCGCCGATCCCGCGCAGTTGCGTGCCTGGGCCGCAGAGCGACTGCCGGCGGCGATGCTGCCGGAACGCGTCGTCGTCCTGGCCGAGTTGCCGCTCACCCCCAACGGGAAGATCGACCGGAAGGCGATCGCGCGGCGGGTGGCGGCATGCGGCGCCGCGGCCACCCGGGCCGTCACACCGCCCCGCGACGAGCGCGAACGACGGATCGCCGAGGCGTGGTCGGCGATCCTCGGCGTCGGTGACATCGGACGCGAGGACGACTTCTTCGCCCTGGGCGGCGACTCGCTGCTGGCCACCCGCCTCGTCGCACGGCTGCGTACCGGGGGATGGGGCGACGTACGCCTCGCCGACCTCTTCACGCACCCCGTGCTCGCCGCCTTCGCCGCACGGCTGCGCCCTGACGGGACGGGCCGCACCGAGCGGGCGGTGACCGCCGCCCCCGAACAGCGCCACGAACCGTTCCCGCTCACCGACGTGCAGCGTGCCTACTGGCTCGGGCGCGGCGAGGACTTCACGCTGGGCGGCATCGGCTGCCACTTCTACCGCGAGTACGACGTCGAGGATCTGGACGCGGGACGGCTGGAAGCGGCCATCGACCGGCTCGTCGAGCGCCACGAGATGCTGCGCGCCGTCGTGGACGAGAACGGCGAGCAGCGCATCCTGGCCGAGGTGCCGCGGTTCGCCGTCGAGATCACCGATGCGGGCCCCGATGCCGAGGCCGCCTTCGCCGAACTGCGTGAGACCGCCTCGCACCAGGTGTTCGATCCCGCCGCCTGGCCGCTGTTCGCCGTACGCGGGGTGCGCGCGGGAGGTCGTACCCGACTGGGCATCGGCATCGACAACATCGTCCTCGACGCGCTGAGCATCTTGGTCTTCTACGCCGAACTCGCCGCGCTGTACGCCGATCCCGATGCCGAACTCCCGTCCGTGGACGTGTCGTTCCGCGACTACGTCTGCTCCACCGCCCCCGCCCCGGAAGCCATCGCCTCGGCCCGCGACTACTGGACCGAACTGCTGCCACAGCTGCCTCAGGCCCCGGCGTTGCCGCTGGCCAAGGACCCGTCCACCGTCGAGCGCCCGCACTTCACCCGCCGCGAGGCCCGCATCGCACCGGGTCGCTGGCAGGCCCTCACCGAAAGGGCCCGTGACCACGGACTCACCCCCTCCGGTGTGCTGCTCACCGCCTTCGCCGAGGTACTCGGCCGGTGGAGTGCCCGTCCGGAACTCACTCTGAACCTCACCCTGTTCGACCGCCGTGACGTACATCCCGACATCGGCCATGTCCTCGGTGACTTCACCTCACTGATGCTCGTCTCGTCCCGCCCGCAGGCCGGGGACAGCTGGCTGGCGCGGGCCCGCCGCGTTCAGGAGGAACTCTGGCGCTCCCTCGACCACCGGGAGGTCTCCGCCGTCTGGGTGCTGCGTGAACTGGCCCGTCGCAGTGGCGAGCCCGAGTTGACCATGCCCGTCGTCTTCACCAGTGCGTTGGGGGTGGGCGGCGATACTCCGCGCGCGCCCTTCGACCGGCAGGTGTGGGGCGTCTCGCAGACCCCGCAGGTGTGGCTCGACCACCAGGTCACCGAGGACGGCGACGGTGTCTGCCTCAACTGGGACGTCGTCGAGGAACTCTTTCCCGAGGGTTGCGTCGACGCGATGTTCGACGCCTATCTCCACCTGGTGGACTGGCTGGCCACGGGCCCCGGCTGGACCGCACCCGCCCCCGATCTGCTGCCCGCCCCGCAGCGCGCCACCCGTGCGACCGTCAACGCGACCGGCGCCGGCGTGCCCGGCCTGCTGCACCGCGACTTCTTCCGCCGCGCCGCCGACCAGCCGCACCGCACCGCTCTCGTCCGGGACGACGGCGAACGGACCGAACGGATGACCTACGGCCAACTCGCCGACCGAGCCTTGCGACTGGCGACCGTGCTCGCGGAGCGCGGGGTACGGCGGGGCGACACGGTCGCCGTCCGCCTGCCCAAGGGCCCGGACCAGATCGTGGCCGTGCTCGGCGTGCTGGCCGCAGGGGCCGCATACGTGCCGGTCGGCGTCGACCAGCCGCGGGCGAGGCGCGAGCGCATCCACCGCCTCGCGGGCGTACGCCTGGTCGTCGGCGAGGCGGAGACGGCCCCGACCGAGGGAGTCCCGGCGGTGCCGGTCGACGCGGCGCCCTCGACGGACGTGGCCGCCGCCCCTGTCGACGTACCCGGCGACGCACTCGCGTACGTCATCTTCACGTCCGGGTCCACCGGCGACCCCAAGGGCGTCGAGATCACCCACCAGGCCGCCGCCAACACCGTCACCGACATCAACGAGCGCTACGGCGTGACGGAGTCGGACCGGGTGCTCGCGGTGTCCGCGCTGGACTTCGACCTGTCCGTGTACGACATCTTCGGGCCGCTGTCGGCCGGGGGCGCGCTCGTCCTCATCGAGGAGGAGGACCGGCGCGACGCGCGACGCTGGCTCGACCTGGTGCGCCGCCATCAGGTGACGCTGTGGAACACCGTCCCCGCCCTGCTCGACATGCTGCTCACCGTCGCCGAGGGCGCTCAGCCGCCCGACCCGCTGCGGCTCGTGCTCGTCTCCGGCGACTGGGTGGGCCTCGACCTGCCCGGCCGGCTCGCCGAACAGTGCCCGTGGTGCCGGTTCGTCGCGCTCGGCGGTGCGACGGAGGCCGCGATCTGGTCCAACGCCTGCGAGGTCGAGGCGGTCGACCCGGAATGGCGCTCCATCCCGTACGGGCGTCCGCTGCGCGGCCAGCGCTTCCGCGTCGTCGACGCCCACGGCCGCGACTGCCCCGACTGGGTCCCCGGCGAGCTGTGGATCGGTGGTGCGGGGGTGGCCCGGGGCTATCGCGGGGCGCCCGAGCTGACGGCGAGGCAGTTCGTCGCCGAGGGAGCGGACCGCTGGTACCGGACCGGCGACCTCGGACGCTACTGGCCCGACGGCACCCTGGAGTTCCTCGGCCGTGCCGACCACCAGGTCAAGATCCGCGGTCACCGCATCGAACTCGGCGAGATCGAGGCGGCGTTGCAGGACGCGCCCGGCGTGGGGCGTGCCGTCGTCACGGTGGCCGGGGAGGGCGCGGCACGCCGGTTGGCCGCCGCGGTCGTTCCGGCCCCCGGCTCCGCACAGGGGAACGTGGCCGACGCTCAACCGGGGGCATCGACACGGGAGTTCCGTGAGCGGGCCCGTCGGGTGGAGAGCGCGGCGGCGGAGTCCTTCCTGACGCGCCTTCTGGACCTGCACGCACGCGCCGGGCAGCCCTCCGGTCTCGCTCCCGCACAGTGGGCAGCCCTTCTGGAGGTCGCCGAGGAGCACCTGCCGGTTCTGCGGCTGTGGCTGCGTTGGCTCGCGGAACGCAAGGTTCTCGTGGAGGACGGGGGAACGTACGCCGTGGGCCCCCGGCTGGGAGACGCCGAGGCGGAGGGCGCACAGGACGCCTACGGAGTTCTGATCACGCGCGTGCGTCAGCGCCTGACCGAACGCCTCGGCGACTTCCGGGACATCCTCGCCGGGCGCCTTGCGGCCACCGTGCTGCTCGAGGACGACGTGCTCGCTCCGGCGCGACTCGCCGCCGCCGACCCCGGCAGCGAGCGTTCGATGGACGAACTCGCCCGCCGGATCGACAATTTGGCCACCGAGGCAGACGGGCCCATAGAGCTCGTGGAACTCGGCGGTGGGGACGGCAGCGGCGCCGAACGCCTCCTGGGCCGCCTCGCACCCGAGAAGGTGCGCTACACGCTGCTCGACAGTGATCCGGCCCTCGTCGAGGTGGCCGAGCGCCGGCTCGCGGCCTCGCCGCACAAGGTCACCTGCCGGCGGCAGCACGGCATCGTCGTCCCCGACGACCTGCGGCACCGCTTCGACGTCGTCGTGGCCGACCAGGCACTGCACCGCAGCCCGGACCCGTCCCACGGGCCCGCCCTGGCCGGGCTGCTGGCACGCCGCGGTGGCGTCCTGCTGGCCGTCGAACGGTCCGAACTCACACCCGTCGCCCTGCTCACAGCCGCCCTGCTGGACGGCGGATACGCGCACTTCGACCGCGAGCGGCGCACCGCGGGCACGCCGATTCTGCCTCCGGCGCGCTGGGCCGAGCTGCTGGCCGGTGCCGGATTCGACGGGGTTGCGCATCAGCCCCTCGCAGACTCCTTCGTCGAGATGCTGACGGCCCGCAGGCCCCAGGACGCCGTCGACCTCGATCCGGCCGCACTGCGCGACCACGCGGCGGCCAGGCTGCCCGCGCACATGGTGCCGGAGCAGATCACCGTGCTGCCGTGGCTGCCACTCGGCGCCAACGGCAAGGTCGACCGCGCCTCTGTCGCCGCGCTCGCCGCGGCGGGGCGGGACGAGGATCCGGACGAGCCACCGCAGGGCGAGCTGGAGCAGGCCGTGGCGACCATGTGGGCGGACCTGCTGGGCGTGTCGGCCGTGGGCCGCCGGCAGAGCTTCTTCGTACTCGGCGGCGACAGCCTGCTCGCGACCCGCTTCCTGACGCTGGCGGAGCAGCGGTTCGGGGTGCAGCTGCCACTGCGGAGGCTGTTCGCGGGGCCGACACCGGAGCGGGTCGCGCACGCCCTCGCCCAGGAGTCGGCACAGAGCGCGGAGACCGAGGAGGGCGCGCTGTGATCGGCGTACTCGGGGGATACGGCGCCGTCGGCGGCCATGCGGCGCGGCTGCTGGCGCGGTGGGGGGCCGGACGCCTGCGGATCGGCGGCCGCGACAACGTACGGGCCAAGCGGTTCGTCGCCGCCCACCTGGCCGGTACGGAGGCGGAGGCGACCGCCGTGGACGTCGACGACGCGGCCTCGCTCGCCGCGTTCGTCCGGGGCTGCGACCTTGTCGTGCACTGTGCGGGCCCCTCGCACCGCACCTCGGAGCGGGTCACGTTCGCCGCGCTGATGGCGGGAGCCGACATGGTCGACGCCGGAGGCGGCGGGCGACTGGACCGCGTGCGGACGGCCGTCGGGGAACGCACCGCGCTGTACGACGCCGGGGCGCTGCCCGGTCTTTCGGGGCTGCTGCCCCGCTGGCTGGCAGCCGAACACTTCGACTCGGTGCACGGACTCACCGCGTATGCGGGAGTGCTGGACCGCTTCACCGAGACCGGCGCGCACGACTACCTCGACGGGGTGCTCGACGGCACGACCGAACCCCTCGCCGCCTGGCGGGACGGTGCCCGGCGCCGGGGCGCTCTGCAGAGGCTGAACGGGCAGCAACTGCCCCATTTCGCAAGGGAAGTGGTGACCCTGCCGTACCTGGACGCGGAAGGGGAGCGGCTGGCCCGCGACCTGTCGCTCACCCACGGGAACTGGTTCACGGCGGTGGACGGCGAACACCTGGCCGCCGCGCTCGACGCGGCCCGCTCCCTCGACCGGGCCGACGCCGTGGCCGCCCTGTGCCGGGCCGCCGCGCTGGACACCGCGGGCCGCAGCCCGTACGTCACGCTCCTCGCGCAGCTCGACGGCACCCGCGCGGGCCGGACCGTGACACGCACGGCGATCCTGCGGGCGCCGGGCATCTCACCACTCACCGGCGCCGTCACAGCCGTGGCCGCACTGGCGGCACTGCGCGGCGAGGTGCCGCGCGGCACCCACCGCGCCGACACGGCACTCGACCCGAGGTCCGCCGTCGCGCGCCTGCGCGCCGAGCCCGGGCTGTGCGACGTGACCGTGCACGACACGGCGATCTCGGAACTCGCCACGATCGAGGAAGGCGCACTGTGAACACGCGGCTGAAGACAGTGGTGTGCGGGACGACGTTCGGGCAGTTCTACCTGGCCGCCCTGGCCGGCATGCCCGCCGACTTCGAGATCGTCGGTGTGCTGGCCGCGGGCAGCGAGCGGTCCGTGGCGTGTGCCGCGCGGCACCGGGTACCGCTGTACACCGACGTCGACCAGCTGCCCGACGACGTGGACCTCGCCTGCGTGGTCGTCCGCTCCGGAGTCCTGGGCGGTGTCGGCACCGACCTGGCGCTACGGCTGCTGCGGCGCGTCGTCCACGTCGTGCAGGAGCAGCCCGTGCACCACGACGACCTGGTCGCCTGTCTGCGTGAGTCGCGCAGGAACGGCGTGCGGTACCGGCTCAGCGATCTCTACGTGCGGCTGCCGGAGGTCCGGCGCTTCACCGAGGCCGCCCGTACGGCCCTCGCCCGGCAACCCGTGGCATACGTCGACGCCGCATGCGCCTCGCAGGTCGCCTTCCCCCTGCTGCACATTCTGGGAGAGGCACTCGGCGGTCTACGGCCCTGGCAGGTGAAGGCTGCCTCCACCGACAGCGACGGTCCCTTCGCGGTCCTCACCGGCACGATCGCCGGCGCACCGCTCACACTTCGCGTGCACAACCAGGTCGACCCCGACGACCCCGACAACCACCTGCATCTCCTGCACCGCGTCACCCTCGGCACCCCCGGAGGCAGCCTCACCCTGACCGATCCGCACGGCCCGGTGCTGTGGAGCCCGCGCCTGCACATCCCGGAACCGGTCAGGAACCGCTTCGACTTCGACGCTCCCGGCACCGAGCACCTGGACGAGCCGAGCACGTCCCCGCTGGGCGCAGCCGGTCCGCCCGACTACCGGCACCTGCTGCGCGAGCAGTGGCCGGCCGCCATCGGCGCGGACCTGAAGGCGGCACGCGCCGCGATCCTCGGCGACCCGGATGCCGAGCGGCCCGACCAGTACCACCTGACGCTGTGCCGCATGTGGCAGGACCTGACGAAGGAACTGGGCTATCCGACGCTGCGACCCGGGCAGACCCATCAGCCACTCCGCACAGACGAGTTGACCAGCGCGGGATCCGACCTGCGTGAACTCGTGCGGTACGCCACGACCGCGGCCGACCGCCGCGTCGGCACCGTCGATCCCCGCCTGGCCGACGACTTCGTACGGCAGCTCGACGAGGCGGTGCTCGCCTCGATGCTTGCCGCGCTACAGCACTCCGAGGCACTGAGTGACCCCGGGCGTACACAGACCGCCGACGAGGTACTGGCCTCCGCCCGCGTGGCACCGCCACACCACACGCTGATCCGGCGCTGGCTGCGGATCCTCGCCGACCGCAAGATGATCGAGCGGGACGGAGACGGATTGCGCGGTGCCTCGCCCGTGGATCCCGCCGCGGTGCGCCGGGCCTGGGACGTGGCCGCCGCCACCTGGCGACGGGGCCTCGGCACACCGGAGTTCGTCACGTATCTGCGACGCAACGCCGAGCGGTTGCCCCAGTTGATGACCGGCGAGCAGCAGGCGGCGCTGCTGCTCTTCCCCGAGGGCCGCACCGAGGTGGCGGACGCCGTGTACCGGGACACCATCACCGCCCGGTACCTCAACACCGCCGTGGCCAGTGCCGTACGCTCCCTGGCCGCGGTGCGCGACGCCGCCCGCCCGCTGCGGGTCGTCGAGGTCGGAGCGGGGACGGCGGCAACCACGGAGGCCGTCGCCCGGGCCCTCACGGAGAACGGACCTGGCAGGCCGCCGGTCGACTACCTGTTCACCGACGTCTCGCACTTCTTCGTCACCACGGCCAAGGAGCGCCACGCCGGGCACCGCTGGATCCGCCACGGCCTGTACGACATCGACCAGGACCCGGCCGCCCAGGGGCTCGAGCCCGGCGGCGCGGACGTCGTCATCGCCGCCGGCGTCCTGAACAACGCGCGCGACACCGACGCGACAGTGCGGTCACTCGTCCGACTGCTCGCCCCGGGCGGCCATCTGTTCATCACCGAACCGACCCGCGAACACCTGGAGATCCTCGCCTCCCAGGCGTTCATGATGACCGCCTCCGAAGACGCCCGACGGACTTCCGACACCACGTTCCTCTCCCGTCGGCAGTGGCTCGACGTCCTGGCGGGAGCGGGACTCGGAGATGTCGTCACCGCGCCGGACGAGGACCATCCGCTGGCACCGCTGGGGCAGCGGCTGTTCGCGGCCCGTATCAACTGATCACGTCGGGGGAGAACACCGTGCTGAGATGCAGCCACGTCCTGTGCAAGGTCGACGATGTCCGGTCGGTCGTACGGGACTACACGGAGCTCGGCTTCACCGTCGAGTGGGGGAGCGCACCCGAACGCGCCCACAACGCGCTGGTGTGGTTCGAGGAGGGGCCCTTCATCGAGTTCTTCCAACTGCCGGCTCGCTTCCGTCTGTTGAAGTGGCCCATGAGTGCCGTCAACGGTGTGGCGGCCGGAGAGCGGCTGGTGCGCTGGGCCCGCCCGGGCGAGGGCTGGCGGGACCTGGCGCTGGAGACCGACGACACGGAACTGGCCGGCGTTCATTCGGCGCTGCGCGCCGGCCAGGTCCGCGTCTCGCGCGTCATGAAAGGCCGCCGCACCCGGCCGGACGGCGACCGCGTGCGCTACCAGTTCCTCGCCGCCCACCCGGCCCGGCTGCCGTTCGTCGTCTCCGCCTACGACCCGCCGCAGCGCCCCGCCGCCGTGCACCACCCGAACGGCGCACGGCGCATCACACGCGTGCGCATGGGGGTGGCGGACCATGACCGCGCCGCCTTCGACGCACTCACCGCCCATGTGCGCCGGGACGGTCTGCTCGCCGTGGAGGGCGCCGAGCGTACGGGCGTCGTCGCGGCCGAACTCGACGGGCTCACACATCCGTTGGACCCGGCACGGCTGCACGGAGCGGTCCTCACCTCACCCGCACGGAAGGAGTGACCGGTGACCACTGCTGCCGTGACCCTCCCGGGATTCCGCGGCCGGATCCTCACGCCGGGCACCCCCGGCTACGACCGCGCCCGCCGTGTCCGCAACGCCCGCGTCGACCGCCGGCCCGCCCTGATCGCCCGCTGCACCGACGTCGACGACGTGATCGCCGTCCTCGCCCACGCACGCACCCTGGGTCTGCCGGTCGCCGTCCGCGGCGGCGGAGCCAACGTGGCGGGCTGGGGCACCTGCGACGACGGCATCGTCCTCGACCTCGGGGCGATGAAGCGCCTCGACATCGATCCCCTGTCCCGTACCGCGGTCGCGGAGCCCGGCCTGACCTGGGGCGAATTCGACGCCGCCACCCAGGAGTTCGGGCTCGCCGTGCCCGGCCCGCGCAACACCGACGTCGGCATCGCCGGCCACACCCTCGGCGGCGGCGTCGGCGACCTGTCCCGCCAGTACGGGCTCACCAGCGACAACGTCACCTTCTTCGAGCTGGTGACCGCCGACGGAAGACACCTCAGGGCCGACGCCGAGCATCACGCGGATCTGTTCTGGGCGCTGCGCGGAGGCGGCGGCAACTTCGGCGTCGTCACCCGTTTCGGCTTCCGGCTGCACCCTGTCAGGGGCGTCGTCGCCGGAGCTCTCGTCCATCCCGCCTCCCGGACGCGCACAGCCCTGCGCACGGCCCGGGACTGGCTGGCCACGGCACCCGACGCGGCCTCGCTCGTCGCCGTCGTCTGGACCGCGCCGCCGCTGCCGTTCGTGCCCGAGCACCTGCACTTCGAGCGGTGCGCCGTTCTCATCCCGAGCTGGTTCGGGCCTCCCGAGCAGGCCGACGAGGTACTGGCACCCCTGCGGTACGGCGCCGCCCGCCCGATCGCCGACGGCGTCACCGAGCTGCCGTACACCGCCTACCAGCGACTCCTGCCATCCCCACCCGACTTCGCCCGCCAGCACGTCTACAACCGCGGCGAGCTCCTCACCGAACTGACCGACGCCACGCTCGACGGGATCCTCGGCCACTGGGAGTCCGCCGGACCGAACTTCTCCGTCGTGCTGGGGGCGCTCGGGGGCGCCATCTCCCGAGCTCCGGCCGGGCCGACCGCGTTCACGCACCGCGGCGCCCAGTGGTTCGTGGAGATCTGCGCCCAGTGGTACGGCACCGCCGACGACGGCGAGCACCTGGAGCCGGCCCGCACCGGCTGGCAGGCACTCCAGGACGTCGCCGAGGGCCCCTACGTCAACCTGCTGCCCGACCCGGAGCCGCAGTGGGTGCGCGCCGCGTACGGAGACGCCACCTACGCGCGGTTGGCCGGCCTGAAGGCCGTCTGGGACCCGGACAACCTCTTCCGCTTCAACGCCAACATCCCGCCGCTCGCGGCCGGAGCCAAGGAGACCGACCGATGACCATCGCATCCACCCCGGCCGCGCTGATCGCACACCTGCGGCAGGCGGGCGTACAGCTGTGGGACGAAGACGGCACCCTGCGCTACCGCGCCCCGAAGGGGACCCTGAGCGCCGGGCAGCTTCAGGCGCTCAAGGACCACAAGGCCGCCGTACTGGAGTGTCTGCGGGCCGAGGCCCGGCCCGCCGCGCTCACACCCGACCCGGGGGCCCGCCACGAGCCGTTCCCGCTGACCGACGTGCAGGCCGCCTACCTGCTGGGCCGCAACGAGGTCTTCGAATACGGCGGCGTCGCCTGCCACGTCTACCTCGAAGTCACCTACCCCGACCTGGACCCGACCCGCACCGAGGACGCCTGGAACCGGCTCGTCCAACGCCACGACATGCTGCGCGCCGTCATCGACCCCGCGGGTCACCAGCGGATCCTGCCGACCGTGCCGCGGCTCACGGTGGCCGTCACCGACGCGCGGGGAGCGGACGCGGAGGCCGCGTTGCTGCGGGCACGCGAGGAGATGGGCCATCGCGTGTACGACAGCACCCGCTGGCCTCTGTTCGACCTGCGCGTCACCCGCACCGACACCCGGGCCGTCCTCCACCTGTCGATGGACTTCCTGATCGCCGACTGGGCCAGCATCTGGCTCCTGCTCGCCGAATTCGAGGCCCTGCACGCCGAACCGGCCGCCCAGCTCCCGCCTCTCGACGTGCGGTTCCGTGACTACCTGCTCGCCGAACGCGGCCTGCGGGAGGCCCCGGCCCACCAGCGCGACAAGGACTACTGGTCGGCGCGGCTCGACACGCTCCCACCCGCCCCCGACCTGCCGCTCGCCGAAGCCGGAGCACGGCAGCAGCCCCGCTTCCGCCGTCGCTACCTGAAGTTGGACAGGGCCGCCTGGGAGCGTCTGAAGGACCGGGCCGGGCGCCGGGGCCTGACCCCGTCCTCCGTCGTCCTCGCCGCCTACGCCGCGGTGATCGGCCGCTGGAGCCGCAGTCCGCGCTTCTGCCTCAACCTGACGGTGCTCAACAGGCTGCCGCTGCACGAGCAGATCGACCGCGTCGTCGGCGACTTCACCACCGTCAACCTCCTCGCGGTCGAGGCGGCGAACGGCGCGCCCTTCGCCGAGCAGACGCGCACCCTCGCCGGTCAGCTCTTCGACGACCTCGACCACCGCCTGTACTCCGGCGTCGAGGTGCTGCGCGAGCTCGCCCGCAGGCGCGGCCGCGACGCCGCCCTCATGCCGGTCGTGTTCACCAGCGCCATCGGGCTCGGCGACGCCGGCACCGGCAAGCGGGCCGAGGGCCGTCTGGACGGCTTCGGCATCACGCAGACCCCGCAGGTGTTCATCGACTGCCAGGCCATGGACGACGCGGAGGGCCTTCAGGTCAACTGGGACGTCCGCGACGGGGTCTTCCCCGACGGTCTCGTGGACGACATGTTCGACGCCTTCGACACGCTGATACGGGGCCTCGCCGACTCCGACGGACTCTGGGACACCGCTGACGTCGTGGCACTGCCGACGTGGCAGGCAGAGGAACGCCGCCGTGCCAACGACACCTCCACCGACCTGCCCGACGGCCTCCTCCACCACCGCGTCCTCGACCAGGCGGCCCGCACCCCTGACCGGCCGGCCGTGATCGGCCCCTCCTCGGTGCTGAGTTACCGCGAACTCGCCACCCGCGCCACCGCCGTGGCCGAGCGACTCAGGGACGCGGGCTGCGCCCCCGGCGAGCGGGTGGCGATCGTCATGGACAAGGGACCCGAGCAGGTCGTCGCGGTCCTGGGCACCCTGCTCGCCGGTGGTGTCTACCTTCCGGTCGACACGGCGCAGCCGGCGCTGCGCCGTGCCGCCCTGCTCGCCGACGCGGACGTCCGGCACATCCTCACCCAGTCGTGGCTGGACGCCGACTGGCCCGAGGGCTGCCGGGCCGTCGCCGTGGACACGCTGGTGCCGCGTCAGGCAGCCGAAATCCCGTCCGACGGCGACCCCGACGCACCCGCGTACGTCATCTACACCTCGGGCTCCACCGGCCGCCCCAAGGGCGTCGTGATCAGCCACCGTGCCGCGCTCAACACGATCACGGACATCAACCGCCGCTTCGGCATCACCGCGGACGACCGCGTCCTGGGCCTGGCGGGTCTCGGCTTCGACCTGTCCGTGTACGACATCTTCGGCCCGCTGTCGGCCGGCGGCGCCCTCGTCCTGCCCGACCCGCAGCGGCGCACCGACCCCTCCCACTGGGCCGGCCTGATCGCCGCACACGGCATCACCGTCTGGAACTCCGTACCGGCCCTGATGCAGATGCTCGCGACCTACCTGGAGACCGAGCCGGACCTCGACCTGTCCGCACTGCGCCTGGCCCTGCTGTCCGGCGACTGGATCCCCGTCACCCTGCCCGGCGCGCTGGCCGGCCGCCTGCCGGACCTGGACGTCGTCGCGCTCGGCGGCGCCACCGAGGCGGCCATCTGGTCCAACTACCACCGTTGCAAGGGCAGTTACCCGGGCAGTCGCAGCATCCCGTACGGCCTGCCCCTCGCCAACCAGGAATTCCGGGTGCTGGACGCGAATCTGCGGGACTGCCCGGTGTGGGTGGCCGGCGAGCTGTACATCAGCGGGCACGGGCTCGCCCAGGGCTACCTGGGAGACCCGGAGACCACCGCCCACCGCTTCCTCACCCATCCCCGCGATGGCCGGCGCCTGTACCGTACCGGCGACCTGGGCCGCTATCTGCCCGGCGGCGAGATCGAGTTCCTCGGCCGCGAAGACACCCAGGTCAAGCTGCGCGGGCACCGCATCGAGCTCGGCGAGATCGAGGCCGCGCTGCTGGAGCACCCGGCCGTGTCCGCAGCGGCCGTCGTCGTCGACGGTACGGGCGAGGAACGGGCGCTCCTCGGGGCCGTCGAGGCCGCGCCCGCCGAGCGGTCCGCCGAAGGGGCCGCCACCCTGGCGCCCACGGTGCGGGTGGCCGCCGACGCCGCCGTCCCCGGAGTCGGCCGCGACCGCGTGTCCGCCCACGTCGACGCCTTCGACGCGGCCGTACTGGCGTCCATGGCCCGCACGTTGGGGGAGCTGGGTCTGTTCCCGGCCCCCCGCGACAGGGAGGTGCGGGACGCGGGGATCGAGCAGCGCCACCACTGGCTCGTACGGCGCTGGCTCGCCGTCCTCGACGAGCGGGGCGTCGGCCAGATCGACGACCGCACCGTGAACGCGCTGTGGAAGGAAGCCGAGGCGGCCTGGAGCGACGACGTCGCCTCCCGTGACTTCCTGACGTACGTGAAGAACCACGCCGACCGACTGCCGGAACTGCTGACCGGCCGCCAGGACCCGGTCGAACTCCTCTTCCCCGAGGGGAACTTCGACACCGCGCACGCGCTCTACCGCCGCAACGCCACCGCCCGCTATCTGAACCGGGCCGTGGCCGGCGTCCTCGAGCACATCGCCGCCGAGCACCCCGCCGACGGCCCGCTGCGCGTCCTCGAAGCCGGCGCCGGCACCGGAGGCACGACCGAGGACGCCCTGGCGGCGCTGGCGGACCGGGACGCCACCTACCACTTCACCGATGTGGCGGGCTTCTTCCTGCCCGAGGCCAGGCGGCGATTCGGCGACCGCGACCGCCCGGAGATGCGCTTCGACCTCTTCGACGTCGACAGCGACCACCGAGCCCAGGGACTCGCCCCGAACGCGTACGACGTCGTACTCGCCGCCGGAGTGCTGGAGAACGCCCGCGACATCAGGGCATCCCTCGCCCGGCTGGTGGAACTCGTCGCTCCACGCGGCTGGTTGATCCTTACGGAACCCACCCGCGAACACCCGTGGATCCTGGCCTCCCAGGCGTTCATGATGACCGAGCCGGAGGACGAACGGGCCCTTGGCGGCCCGTCGTACCTCGACCGCGAACGCTGGCTGGACCTGCTGGCCGAGGCCGGCGCGGAGCAGGTCCTGTGCCTGCCCGACGACGCTCACGTACTCGCTCCGCAGGGCGTCCATCTGTACGCCGCGCGGATGAAGACCGACCGGGCGCACGTCACCGAGGCGGACCTCGCCGCGCACCTGCGCGACCGTCTGCCCGCCCACATGATCCCGTCGCACCTCCAGATCGTCGACGCCCTCCCGCTGACCGGCAACGGCAAGGTCGACCGGCGCGCGCTCCAGGGCTGGCGGCCCAGCCTCACCGACACCGCACCCGAGCAGACCGCCCAGGCGCCGGCCGACGCCTTCGAATCCCGCCTCGCCGCCTTGTGGGCGGACGCGCTGCCCAGCGGACGCGTCGGCCGCACCGACAGCTTCTACGACCACGGAGCCGACTCCCTGATCATGGCCAGGATGGCCGGCCGCCTGCGCGAGGAGGTCCCCGAGGCGTCCGGCATCCCCTTCGACACGCTGCTGCGCCGGTTGCTCAACCACCCCACGCTCGCCGACCTCGCGGCCTTCCTGCGCACCAGCGGCGAGACCGGAGCCCAGCCCGCCCTCCGCCGCGCCGCCACCGGCAGCAACGCCGCCCTGATGTCCTTCAGCACCACCGGGGAAGGCCCCCTGCGCGTGATGTTCCACGCCGGACTCGGCACCATGGACTGCTACCGGCCGCTCGCCGCCCGCCTCGTCGAGCAGGATCTCGGCCCGGTCCTCGGCATCGTCATCGACGACACCGAGCGCTACCTCTCCCAGGATCCGGCCACCGTCATCGAGCGCGCCGCCGACGACTACGCCGAGCGGCTCATCGCCGAGGGGCACGACCGTGTCCAGCTCATCGGCTACTGCCTGGGCGGCCTGTACGCCACCGAGGTCGCCCGGCGCCTCGACGAACGCGGCGTGACCGTCGAGGACCTGACCCTGATCAGCAGCCATCCGGTTGTGGTCGACGTCGAGGACGACCTGATGATCGAGATCCTGTTCGTCCCCAACCTGCACATCTCGCTCGACCGCACCGGATTCGGCGACATCGACGCGGACACCGTCGTCGGAGGCTTCATGCACGTCATCGAGCAGAACGGGGGAAAGGTCCCGCTCGGTGCGCTCGCCGAGGTCGGCGGGGATCCCGAACTCGACCGGGCCGGGGAATTCTTCCGCAGGCTCGGCTCGCACACGCGCGAGGAGCGGTTCGCCGCGTACGCCCGCACGGCCACCGAGTCGAGCGGCGAGGAGATGCCGCCGGAGATGGTCGCCGCGATGTTCCGGGTCTTCCGGCAGAGCTTCCTGTCGGCCCGGTTCACCCCGCCCCCGTACGCGGGCGACATCCGCTTCCTGCTGCCTCGCGGCGCCTCCGGCTTCGCGCCGGGCATGGACGACACGACGCTCGCTTTCTGGCGCGACGTGTGCATCGGCGACCTTCCCGTCACCGGCATCGACGGCAACCACTT
Organism: Streptomyces sp. WAC04114; assembly: GCF_019733245.1. Taxonomy (NCBI): domain Bacteria; kingdom Bacillati; phylum Actinomycetota; class Actinomycetes; order Kitasatosporales; family Streptomycetaceae; genus Streptomyces; species Streptomyces sp. WAC04114. Next base: position 24,709 of record NZ_JAIGQA010000001.1, on the reverse strand, counting down.
CAGCTGCATCGAGGAGCCGAACGTCGCCCATGTCGCCGACCTCGTGGCCGCCCCGCTGCGCGCGCCGCACAGCCGCTGACCACACCCAGGAGACCGCGCCATGGCCGAGCAGTACCACCACACACGCATCGACGGACCCTTCGACCCCCTCGCCGCCGTCGCCCACCTCGTCGGCTCCGGACTGATCACCGAGTACGTCGTCTACGAGCACGACCGCCACTGGTACGTGGCGGGCAACCCGATCGGCGAGATACGCGTCGACGCCCACACCATACGTACGCGCTTCACCGCACCCCGACTCCAGCACCAGCTCGCCTGGTCGGGCACACCCTGGGAGCCGATACGTTCCGCCCTCGACAGGACCCCCGTCGACGGCTGGAACGCCTACGGCTGGCTGTCGTACGAACTCGCGAGCGGGCACCGGGCCGGGCAGGAGAAGGACCTGCTGGCCCATCTCATCGTGCCCGGCACGGAGTTGACGGTCACCGAGGACGGCGTCGAGGTCCGCACCGTCGACCCCGACCTGCCCGACCGCCTCCGCAAGACCCTGGCCGAGGCCCCGGCGTACGCGACACCACGGTCCCCGAAGCCCGTCGACGTCCACGCGCCCCACGGCCCGTACCACGGACACGTCACCCACGCCGTGACCGAGATCGGCCGCGGCAGGCTCGACAAGGTCATCCTCTCCCGCACCGTCCCCGTGCCCTTCACCGTCGACATGCCCGCCACCTACGTGACCGGCCGCACCGCCAACACCCCCGCCCGCTCCTTCCTGCTCGACCTGGGCGGGACACAGGCCGCCGGCTTCAGCCCCGAGACCGTGATCGAGGTGTCCGGCGACGGCACCGCCGTCACCCAGCCGCTCGCCGGCACCCGCGCCCTGACCGGCGACCCGGACAGGGACGCCGCCCTGCGCGCCGAACTCCACCGCGACCCCAAGGAGGTCTACGAGCACGCCACCTCCGTGAAGCTCGCGGTGGAGGAGCTGGCCTCCGTGGGTGTCCCGCACAGCACCCGCGTGGGCGAGTTCCTCACCGTCAAACCGCGCGGCAGCGTCCAACACCTCGCCTCCCGCGTCACCACCGACCTCGCCGAGGGCCGCACCGCCTGGGACGCACTCGGCGCGGTCTTCCCTCCGGTGACCGCGTCCGGCATCCCCAAACAGGCCGCGTACCAGCTGATCCACGAGCTGGAGGAGGAGCCGCGCGGGCTCTACGCCGGCGCGGTGCTCCGGGCCGGCAGCGACGGATCCCTGGACGCGGCCCTGGTGCTGCGCGCCGTCTACCAGCGCGGCGACCGGGCCTGGCTGCGCGCCGGCGCGGGCATCGTCGGGGCCTCCCGAGCGGCCCGCGAGTACGAGGAGACCTGCGAGAAGCTCCGCAGCGTCGCCCCCTACGTCGTCCCGAAGGAGGGCTGAGCATGCTGGACGGATTCACCCCGTGGCCGAAGGAGTTCGCCGACCGCTACCGTGAACGCGGTCACTGGAGCGGCCGTACGCTCGGCTCGCTGCTGCGGCAGCGGGCCGCGGCCACCCCCGAAGCGATCGCCGTCGTCGATGGCGACCGGCGCTGGACGTACCGCGACCTCGACGAGCGCGCCGACCGGCTGGCGGCCGGACTGCACGGCCTCGGCCTCGCACCCGGTGACCGCGTGCTCGTCCACCTGCCGAACATCGCGGAGTTCCTGGAGCTGTCCTTCGCCCTGTTCCGGCTCGGCGCCGTCCCCGTCATGGCGCTGCCCGCCCACCGCGAGGCGGAGATCGGACACCTGCTGGCCCTGTCCGAAGCGGTGGCGTACGTCATCCCCGACACACACCTGGGCTTCGACCACCGCCCGCTGGCCCGTGCCGTGGGGGAGAAGGCGCCAGCCCTGCGTCATGTCCTGGTCGCCGGCGATCCTCAGGAGTTCACCGCTCTGGCATCGCTGTCCGCCGAGCCGCGCCCGCTGCCGGAGCCCGACCCGTCCGACGTGGCGCTGCTGCTCCTGTCCGGCGGCACGACCGGCGCGCCGAAACTCATCCCACGCACCCACGACGACTACCTCTACAACGCCGCCGCCGGCGCGGCCGTGACCGGCCTGACCTCCGGCACCCGTTACCTGGCGGCGCTTCCGGTCGCCCACAACTTCCCCCTCGCCTGCCCCGGGCTGCTCGGCACGCTCCACGCGGGCGGCACCGTCGTGATGTGCCCCCATCCGAGCCCGGACACGGCCTTCGCGCTGATCGCCCGCGAACGCGTCACGGTCACCGCCCTCGTGCCCTCCCTCGCCCTGCTGTGGCTGGAGGCGGCGGAGTGGGCCGATGACGATCTCGGCAGCCTGGAGCTGCTGCAGGTCGGCGGATCCCGGCTCAAGGCCGAGGCCGCCCGGCGGATCGGCCCTGAGCTGGGCTGCCGCCTCCAGCAGGTGTTCGGCATGGCCGAGGGACTGCTCTGCTACACACGCCTCGACGACCCCGACGGCCTCGTCCTCGACACCCAGGGCCGCCCGCTGTCCGAGGACGACGAGCTCCGCATCGTCGACACCGACGACCACGAGGTACCGGACGGCGAGGTGGGCGAGCTGCTGGTCCGCGGCCCGTACACACTGCGCGGCTACTACCGTGCCGACGACCACAACGCCAGGGCCTTCACCGAGGACGGGTTCTACCGCAGCGGCGATCTCGTACGGCGCCTGCCGAGCGGGCACCTCGTCGTGGAGGGCCGCATCAAGGACGTCATCAACCGCGGCGGGGAGAAGGTCCCGGTCGAGGAGGTGGAGAACCATCTGCTCGCTCATCCGGCCGTCCTCGACGTGGCCCTGGTCGGGCTGCCGGACACGCGGCTGGGGGAGCGCTCCTGCGCCTGCGTCGTCCCCCGCGGCACGCCACCCAGCCGCGCCGACCTGATCGCCCACCTCACGGGACGCGGCCTCGCCGCCTTCAAACTCCCGGATGACGTAAGGGCGTTGGCCTCCTTCCCCCGCACCGCCCTCGGCAAGGTCGACAAGGCCGCTCTCATCCGGCAGGTGAGCGCATGAGTTCCCTGCGCACCGTGGTGGACCTCGCGGCGAGCTCCCAGCGGGTCCGCCGGCAACTCGGGCAGGCCGCGACACTCGGCCTGTTGAGCGGCGTGTGCGCCGTCGCGGGCTTCGTCTGCGTGGCGTACGCCGTCGGGCAACTCCTCACCGACGACCCGTCCGGCGCCGTCGTCACCCGCTGGACGCTGGGTGCGCTCGCCGGCCTGCTCGGCGGCTTCGGCGCGCGCTGGTTCGCCGAGCACCTCGCCCACGAGGCGAGTTACGAGCTGGAGGTCGTGCTGCGCCGCCGGCTCGCCGACAGCCTGGCGCGCATGCCGCTGGGCGAGGTGCAGCGGCTCGGCGCCGGACGGATCAAGAAGATCGTCCAGGACGACGTGAAGTCCCTGCACAACGTGGTCGCCGACGCGCTGCCGTTCCTCGGCTCCGGCATCGCCCAGCCCGTGGCCGCGCTGATAGCGCTGGGCGTGGTGCAGTGGCGGATGCTGCTCGCCGTACTCCTGATCATCCCCGTCGCGTTCGCCGTCTTCTCGCTGATGGCCCGCGACTACGGGACCCAGCGCGAGCGCTACAACACGGCGAACGAGAACGTGAACGCGGCCGTCGTCGAGTTCGTCCACGGCATGCCGGTCGTGCGCACCTTCGACGACGGCCGGGCATCCTTCGGCCGCTTCTCCGCCGCGGTCGAGGAGTTCACGGACGCCGTCGCCGCCTGGATGGCCACCACCCGTTCCTCGGGCCTGCTGCACCGGCTGTTCATCGTGCCGCTGCCCACCCTGCTGATCGTCGCCACCACTGGCGTACCCATGCTCGACGCCGGGTGGATCTCCCTCACGGACCTGCTGCTCGCCCTCCTCATCGGCACCATGCCCATCGAGGCGGTTTCTCCCCTGATGCACCTGACGAACCACATCAACGATGCCAAGGCAGGCGCCGTCCGCCTGACGGAACTCCTGAACGCGCCACCGCTCCCGGAACCCGACGATCCGCGCGAACCGCACGGCTCCGCCGTCCACTTCGAGTCGGTCACCTTCCGCTACCCCGGCCGCGACGGCGGCCGCCCGGCTCTGGACGGCATAGACCTGGAGATTCCCCAGGGCACCGTGTGCGCCCTGGTCGGTGCCTCCGGCTCCGGCAAGTCCACGCTGGCCCGGCTGATCCCGCGCTTCCACGACGTCGACTCGGGCACGGTGCGCGTCGGCGGTGAGGACGTCCGGGACATCGCCACCGATGTCCTGCTGCGGCATGTCGCCCTCGTCTTCCAGGACCCGTTCCTCGTCACCGGGACCGTCGCCGAGAACATCCGGCTCGCCCGTCCCGACGCCACCGACGCCGAGGTCCGCGCCGCCGCCGAGGCCGCCGCCGCCCACGACTTCATCGTGCGCGAACTCCCCGACGCCTACGACACCCAGGTCGGCGAGCGCGGCGGTCTTCTCTCCGGCGGCCAGCGGCAGCGCATCACCATCGCCCGCGCGATCCTCTCCCGCGCCCCGATCATCGTCCTCGACGAGGCCACCGCCTTCACCGACCCCGAGACCGAGGCCGCCATCCAACAGGCCGTCGCCCGCCTCACCCGGGGCCGCACCGTCCTCGTCATCGCCCACCGCCTGTCCACCATCACCGACGCCGACCAGATCGTCGTCCTCGACCAAGGCCGCATCGCCGAACGCGGCCGCCACGCCGAACTCGTCGCCGCCGGCGGCCACTATGCCCGCCTCTGGGCCGGCCACCAGCAGGCCGCCGCCTGGGGCATGACCGGCGGCCGAACCAGGGAGGTCACCCCGTGACGCGCATCCTGCGCCTGATGCTCACCGCGGCGGGCCCGTACGCCCGGCAGTTCCGCGCCACACTCCGCACGTCGCTGCTGGCGACCATGCTCCAGGCCGCCGCGTACGCCTGCTTCGTACCCCTGCTGGCGGAGCTCTGCCGCGACCCGGTGCGCACCGGCCGCGCCTGGACGTGGATCGGCGCACTGGCCGTCCTCGTCGCCGCCGAAGGCGCGCTGCGCGTGCGCGAGATGGCGTTCACCTACGACTACTGGCACCTGGTGACGGGCTCCACCCGCCTCCGTCTGGGCGCCGCCCTGCGGGCCATGCCGCAGCAGGAGCTGAACGGGCGCGCCGCGGGCGACCTCACCCAGGTGGTCGGCGGCAACGCGACGACGGCCGCCACCGCCGTCTCCTCGCTCGCCGCCCTGTTCGTCCAGCTGGTCACCGTCCCGCTGGTACTCGGCGCGGTCGTGATCGCCCTGGACTGGCGGCTCGGTCTCGTGCTCGTCGCGGGCACGCTGGCCGCCATCCCCCTCGTAGGCCATGTGCAGCGCCGCTCCGGCTCCGGGTTCCGTGAGGTGGACGAGGCCGACGGGGAAGCGGCCGCGCGCATCGTGGAGTACGTCCAGGGCCTGCCGGTGCTCAAGGCCACCGGCCAGGCGGGCGCCGACTCGCCACGCCTGCTGCCGGTACTGGACCGCCAGCACGAGACCCAGGCCGCCACCAACAGATCCGCCGCCCTGCCCGTTGCCGGGGCCCAGCTCCTGGTCCAGCTGGCCCTCGTGGGCCTGGTCGCCCTCGGCGCCGCCCTGGTCCTCGACGCGCGGCTCACCCCCGCGACCCTGCTCGCCGTCACCGTCGCCGCCGCCCGTTTCGCCGAGCCGCTGAGCCTGGCCGCCGTCATGACCAAGCTCTTCGAACTGTCGGAGGCGGCACTCGCCCGTATCGACGACGTGCTCGCGGTGCGCCCGCTGCCGGTGGCCGAGGGCGGCCGCCCGCCCACGTCCTTCGACATCAGCTTCGAGCACGTCACGTTCGGCTACGACGGGCAGCACGAACCCACGCTGAAGGACGTCGACTTCACCATCCCCGAGCGCAGTCTGACCGCCCTGGTCGGCCCCTCCGGCTCCGGCAAGACGACCGTGACCCGGCTCATCAGCCGCTACGCCGATCCGCAGCACGGCACGGTCCGCATCGGCGGTGTCGATCTGGCCGGTCTCTCGCCGGACGAGGTCCTGCGCCACATCGCCGTCGTCTTCCAGGACGTCTACCTCTTCGACGACACGATCCGCGCCAACATCGCCCTCGGCCGGCCGGACGCCACCGACGCCGACATCGAGGACGCGGCCCGCGCGGCGGGCATCCACGACTTCGTCGACGCCCTGCCCGAGCGCTACACCACCCGCGTCGGCGAGATCGGTTCCGCCCTCTCGGGGGGCGAACGCCAGCGCATCTCCATCGCCCGCGCCTTTCTGAAGGACGCCCCGGTCGTGCTGCTCGACGAGCCCACCGCGGCGCTGGACAGCATGTCCGAGACAGTCGTCCAGCAGGCGGTCGACCGCTTGGTGGCCGGCAAGACGGTGGTCGTCATCGCGCACCGGCTGTCCACCGTGGTCGGCGCCGACCAGATCCTGGTCGTGGAGGACGGCCGTGTCACCCAGCGCGGCACCCACACCGACCTGCTCACGGAGTCCGACGGCCGCTACGCCCGCATGTGGGCGGCCCAGTCGGCCGCGCGCGAGTGGCAGATCCCGGGCGGCGCGCACGTGCTCTGACTCTTGCGTCGCTCGCGCGGACCAGAACGGCACAGAGACGATCACTGAATGGCAACAGCGGCGGGTGACCCTCCAGGCGAGGGCCGCCCGCCCTTCCTGGAAGCCGGTCGTGCACAACCTGGCGATCGCAGGGCTGTTCATCGCCGGCCTCGCCATCTGGTACCTGGTCGGCCACCTGCCGCTGCCGCTCGGTGTCGCGGGCCACGAGGGCTCGACCGTCGTCATCGGCCTCAACGGACCGCGCCTGCTGCGAGGCGCGGCCTGGAAGCGGGCCGCGTCGCAGGACACCGGGTGAGCCGTTGCGGCGACGACCTGACCGCGGCCCGGCATGGCGGACTGCTGCGGGAGGCGGGCTTCCGCCATGTCACGTCCGTCTGGCGGTTCGGCGACAGCCGAGTCCTCGTGGCGGTCAAGGACTGATCAGCACCGACCGCGTGCCCGCGAACCCATGGGGACGCCACCCGGGCCGTTCGCGGACGGTGGTCAGAGGGCGAGGCTCATCAGGATCTCGTCGCGGTCGTCACCGGGGGCGACCCGCAGTGCCCCCGGCCATCGGCCGACCTCCACCCAGCCCAGCCCGCGGTAGAAGTCCTCGAGCCCCAGGCCGGACCTCGCGGTGAGCCCCAGCCGTTCCAACCCCATCCCGTCACGGGCGACGCCGGGGACGCGGCGCATCAGCGCGGCACCGATGCCCTGGCGACGGAACCTGGTGTGCGTCTGCACGTGGTTGACCACGCCGCAGTGCGCGACGAGCGGGTGCGGATCGCGGCGAAGGAGCAGCCATCCCGCCAACACGCCGTCCACGGTGGCCACGAGCAGCCGGCTCCGTTGCGGGTCGAGTGCGTCGACGATCCGGTCGAGCACCGGTTCGACGTCCCGCGGACTCAGCGGCGGCAATGTGACGCCGTGCGGGATGACCGCTCCGCCGGCATTGCTCACCGTCACCCAGCAGTCGACCAGCTCCTGCCTCAGGCCGGAGGCCAGCTCGTGGGGCCGGGTGATCTGTGTGAACTCGGGTGACCTCACTGTCTTGAGCGCTCCCATGGCGATCAGCCTGCCAGACGGGCCCCGTCGGCGAGCCCGTCCGTCGGGTGTCCACTGACCTCCGCAGCGCTCTGTCACTTGCTGGAGTAGGGCAGGAGGGCCATTTCGCGGGCGTTCTTGATGGCTGCGGCGAGTTGGCGCTGCTGTTGAGCGGTGACGTGGGTGACGCGCCGGCTGCGGATCTTCCCCCGGTCGGAGATGAACCTGCGCAGCAGGTCGGTGTCCTTGTAGTCGATGTAGGTGATGCCGGCCGCGAGGAGGGGATTGGTGCGGGGCTTCACGGGCTTGCGGGTGTTGACGCGTCGGGTCATGCGGATTCCTCGGGTGGGGTTGTGACGGGCGACGGGCGACGGGCGACGGGTGGAGGGGCGGTGGATCACGCGGCGTCGAGCAGGGAGTCGAAGACCGCCGGCAGGCGCTGCCATCCCTCGGGTCCGGCCGCGTATTCGGCGTCGGTGAGCAGGCAGGAGTCGAGGAGCTGCTCGATGCCGGAGCGGTCGAGTCCGGGTGAGGTGAAGACGAGGTGCTGGCAGCGGTCGCCGTGCTCCGGATGCCAGTCCAGTGCGGCAGCCGCTCGCCGTACCGGGGGGACCAGCTCCCATGCGGCGTCGGGCAGGGAGGCGAGCCACGGGCCCGCGCTCTCGACGCACAGGGCGCCGCCGGCCGCGTCCCAGGAGAGCAGGGTGTCGGGGCGGTCGGCGAGCCAGAAGCGGCCCCTGCTGCGGGCGGCGGCGCAGCAGAGGTCCTCCAGGGCCTGGTAGAGGCGTTCGGGGTGGAAGGGGCGGGTGCGGTGCCAGACCAGCGTCGTGACGCCTGCTTCGTCGGCCTCCTGGGGCAGGAGTGCACAGGCCGGGTGCTGAGCCGCGGCCGCCGCTTCCACGTCGAAGCCGGCGAAGGCCAGGTGCGCGAGTTCGCCTGAGCGTGCGTCGACGTGGCGGGCGGTGGGGTGCAGCTGGGTCAGCAGGGCGCGGTCGTGTTCGTCCGCGTCCTCGCTGTCCACGAGGGCGAGGACGGGCGCGTACTCCAGCTGGCGGGCCCAGGTGTCGCCGACGGTGCGCTGGTCCGTCGCCGCCGCCGCGAGTCCCGCCTCGGCCAGGTCGTCTCCGTTGGAGAGGCACGGCAGGACCAGTGCCGGGTCCACCGCGGTGATCACGTTGGTGAGCGTCAGGTCGTCGCCGCTGTGTGCCGCCACGACCTCGGCCATGGCCTTGGGCTCGACCGAGTCCCACAACTCGACGATCGCCAGCCGTGTCAGACCGTGGTCGGCCAGCCGCTCCAGCTCCGGGACGAGGTCCTCGCGCAGTGCGCAGCAGGCGCAGTCGTTGACCAGCGGCGTCTCGCCCGACGCGAGCACGCCGGACGCGTCGCGCAGGATCCGTCGTACGGTTCCCTCGGCCGCGGTGGCGAGGTCGTGGTGCAGGGCGACGCTGCCCGGTACCGCTCGCAGGAGCCGGTCGACCACGTGCCGACGGGCGTCCGCGTGCAGGCCGGCGACGATGACGACCGGCAGTCGGCCTTCCTCGCGCATCACCGGCCCCCGGATCGGCCGTAGCGGCGTTCGAAGCGCTCGACGCGGCCCGCGGTGTCGAGGACTCGGGCGGTACCGGTGTAGAAGGGGTGGCTCGCCGAGGAGATCTCGACGTCCACGACGGGATAGGTGTTGCCGTCCTCCCACTCGATGCGCTTGTCACTGGAGAGCGTCGAGCGGGTCAGGAAGGCGAAGTCGGCGGCCTTGTCGCGGAAGACGACGGGGCCGTAGGCGGGGTGGATGCCGGGCTTCATGGCGGGCTCCCTGGAGGGTGGGTGGTCGGATCAGCGTTCTTCACGGAAGTCGACGTGCCGGCCGACGACCGGGTCGTACTTGCGCAGGACCATGCGGTCGGGGTCGTTCCGGCGGTTCTTCCGGGTGACGTAGGTGTAGCCGGTCCCCGCAGTGGAGCGGAGCTTGATGACCGGGCGGAGTTCGTTGCGAGCCATGAGCGCTACTATATGGGAATGATTTCCATTATCGATAGCCACCCGTCCAAGGAGAGGCAGGTCACCTCATGTCCGCCCGCTGCCGACTGACCGGCGCCCAGCCGGGCTTGGGCAACCACATTTCCCACTCGCACCGGCGCACCTCCCGCCGCTTCAACCCGAACATCCAGCGCAAGCGGTACTGGCTTCCCAGCGAGTCCCGACATGTGCGGCTGACGCTGAGCACCCGGGGAATCAAGATCGTCGACACCATCGGCGTGGAAGCGGCGGTCGCGCGCATCCGTGCCCGGGGAGGAAAGGTCTGATGGCCAAGCGAAGCAAGATCGCGAAGAACGAGAAGCGCAAGGCCGTCGTGGAGCGGTACGCCGCCCGGCGGGCCGAACTCAAAGAGATCATTCGACGTCCTTCCTCGACGGAAGCCGAGCGCAGTGCCGCGATCGCCGAACTGCGCAGGCAGCCCCGCGACGCCAGCGCCACCCGCGTCCGTAACCGTGACAGCGTCGACGGCCGCCCCCGGGGGCATCTGCGCAGGTTCGGGCTCTCCCGTGTCCGCGTGAGGGAACAGGCGCACGCGGGTTTCCTGCCCGGTGTCACCAAGTCCTCCTGGTGACGGCGGTTCCCACGTACTTGCCGGGCTGGGCAACGCAGAACTCTTCCGCACCCGCGCCGGGCTCATCGACGCCAGCCTGAACCACGATGCCGATGAAGGGGCGGTGCTCCATGCCACCCACGTCACCCTGGGGCACGGTGGGAGACAACCCGGAACGCCTGGGCAGTGAGGCGTCGTTCGCGGCGCTGTGCGGTGTCAGCCCAGTCGAGCGTTCCTCGGGCAGTCGGCAGTACCGTCGCCTCAACCGCAGCGGCGACCGGCAAGCCAACGCTGCCCTGCACCGGATCGTGCAGACTCGCCTGCGCGTCGACCCGAGCACCCAGGACTACTACGAACGTCGCGGCAAGGAGGGCAAGACCCGGCGCGAGAGAGTTCGAAGCCTCAAGCGCTATGCGGCCCGGGAGGTTCTCCATCTGGTCAGACCCGTGCAGTCGTAACCTCCTTTACAGGGGCAGTCGTGAGACGTGAGAGGGTCTGGGGCGTGAGTGAGACACCACCGAACACCCTGCAATACCGCTTTGACGGGCCAGAAGACGCTCCGGTCCTGATCCTGGGTCCCTCACTGGGTACCACATGGCACAGGTTGTAGAAGCCGTCCAGGGGCGTCCATGCCAGTCCAGCGCGGGCATGAAACAGCAGGTCAGGGCCTCTGGTCCGTGAGGGGGCACCCAGTTGGTGACGGCTTCGTGACAGGCGGGTGATACGGCGAGACCCCGCTGTCGTCTTGAAGGGTCAGGCTTCCGAGACTCCGTCAGCTCGGAGCATTCCCCCGAGGGGCGAGAAGGGTGGATCGGGTCCTCTCACGGCGCAAAGCGTGGGCGATGGCACGCGCCTCGATGCCCGCCTGGCGGAGAACCCCTGTGAGGGGATTGGTGTAGCCGGCGAAATAGAGGCGCGGGGCTTCGGGATGGGTTTCCGACCCTGCGACGAGGGGGAGTCCGTCCTCGTCGAGTACGCCCAGTGAACCCACCAGGTCGTACAGGTTGGTCCGGCACCCGCCAGAAGCTGAACTTGCTGATCGCTCTCATGCACGATCCTCAGCTGCTGGTCCTGGACGAGCCCTACCAAGGCTTCGACTGGGACACCCATCAGCGGTTCTGGACCCTGGCCGCCGACCTGCGTGACCGAGGCCGGTCGATCATCGTGGTGTCCCACCTGCTGCACGACCTGCACCACTTCGACGCGATCGCCCACCTGCGCCAAGGCCGTCTGCACCTCGAGGAGACCGACCGATGAGGCTCTCCTGGACGGCATTCACCCAACTGCTGCGCTGCACACTGCTGGGCCACCTGCGCAACCGGCTGGCCCTCGTCCTGGCGGTCGCGTTCATCCCCGTCTGGATCACCGTGGCACGCCTGTGCACCTCCGACCAAGTGGTGCGCATGTCGCTGGACACCATCAGCGCCCCCGTCTCCGCCCCGGCCGGCCAGGTGGGGCAGGTGGCCAGTGCACTGGGCGCCGTCACCATGGTCGCGGGCTTCATCACCTTCACCGAGACCTTCCTGTCCCGGCAGTTGGACCGCCGTCTGCTGCTGGCCGGCTATCCCCGGCTGCCGATGCTGCTGGCGAAGCTCGCTGCCGTCGCCCTCACCGCCGCGCTACTGGCGTGCTACACCACGATTCTGCTGTGCATCTCCCTGCCCGTACGCCACGCGGCACCTCTGGCGCTGGCCCTTGCCGGCGCCGGCCTCGCCTACGGCGGCATCGGCCTTCTGCTCGGCTCTCTCGTCCGCGGCGAGTTGGAGGGCTTCTTCCTCATCATCATGCTCAGCCTGGTCGACACCGGCCTGCAGAAGCCTGTCTTCAACACGCTCATGGATGTGGCGGGCGTGTCCGCGCTTCTCATCCCCTGGTCCGTCAGCCTGCTCACCCTGACCTGGTCCGCGGCAACCGGCGCCCTGGCGCTGCTCGTCCTCCACATCCAGCGCCCTTCTCGCTCCCCGTTGCAGCGCAAGGCGAGGGCCCGGACGGTCTGATCACGGCGAGCGTGGTCCTCTTCCCTCCGGGCCTGCACTGATCATTGAGACCATGTCGAGCCAGGGGAAGATCATCATCCGCCTGTCCGGATCAGCGGATGCGACCGGTGCGTCTCTCCCCGCCACCGTCTCGTCAGCCACGCGACGACGACGTGGCTTCGGGCCCGCGGGGTGTTGGCGAGGAAACCGGACCAGCGCTTTTCGCGGCCGTCCGCCGACCTGCCGACATCGCCTGCCCTGGCTGCCTGCCGGAGATGACCGCATGGCGAGCCCGCCCTCCGACGGGAGGGCCTGTCCTGCACGTCAGCCGTAGGTGTCTTCGAAGCATGCTCGGCGGCTGTCAGTCCTGGTCTTCTGACGAGGGGTAGATCCGCCACAGCTGGGAGAGGTTGGGGCCGCCCCACATGCGGGTCAGGCCGACCAGCCGGTCGTTGCCCTGGAGGTGATCGGCGATGGCCAGGGCGTAGCGCGGGTGCACGACCGAGACCAGGTAGAAGTCGTTGCCTCGCTCCGCATGGGCAACCAGCCGCCAGTGCTGGTTGAGGCTGTCGGTGCTTTCCCGCAGGGTCACGATGTCGGACGGGTTGGCCCCGGCTGTGAGGCAGCGGTGGTTGGCGTACGACTCGATGCGCACGGTGCCGCCGGTGTTCTGCCGCAGGAACCACCGATGCGAGGTGTTGTCCTTGGCGAACGGGTCCTGTGCCCAGGTCTGGGTGTGGTTGCCAACGCCGTCGTGCCAGTCGTTGCACATGAAGTAGGTACCGGTGATGTGGTGGGTCATTGTCACCGGTCCGCCCGCGAGCAGTACGAGGTCCGTCACGGCAGTGCTCCTCCGCCTCGAAGTTCGTCACAGGGGCGGGCGCCCCTTGCGACCCAGCGTAAGGATCGGCTCGCTGTTCAACAGGACGGTCAACCGGTCGTCTGCCGAGGTCAGACCCTGTCCGGGAGATCCCGAACAGGCGAACGGCCTCACTCGAACTACGTGACCGAGCGTCACCCACGTGCGTAACGGCCGACGCAGTCTTGGGGTGGGGCAGCGGTGGTTTCGAACAGGCAAGGGGGCCGGCGCGCGGCGGGCGAGGGCGGCAAGAACGAGAAAAGGGCAACCGTCTCTCAGGTCGGCTGTCTCGTTTCAGGTGTCGCTGATCAGGCCGACGCCGTTCGATGATCCTGCCGCAGGGCCCACCGGATGCGCGACGACCCCGAATTTCGCACGGCCGTGCCAGACCTTCGGAACGCTGAACACCCGGTGTCACGAAGCCGCGTGTGCAGGTACCTCAAGGCCGCGGGCGGTGACCAGGCGGGCCGTTCCAAGGCCGCGGTCACCTCCCTGCCCTCCGACGACGTCGCATGGTCGGACGAGGACCAGGCGGAGCTGCTGGAGGCCATCGAGTAGGTCATTGAAAATGACAACCATTTAACTTGCTGTCTTCGAAGTCTTGACGGCGCCACTCGCGCTGAACTACTTATTGCCAAGAGGTTGCAATAAGCCTCCGTCCGGGGCCGAGCGTCCCACGATGCCAGCCCGCCCGGGCGGAGAGGATCCTTCGTGCGATCGGCTGTCGGTCTCTTCCTGTCCTTCTCGCGACGCGCACGGATCGAGGTCGCCGCGCTGGTCGTCCTGCTCCTGCTCGTCACCGCCACCTACATCGGTCAAGGGCTGCTGATCGCGAGGCTGCTGGCGAACGTGCTCGACGGCGCCTCGGTGGGCGAGCTGGCGGGTCCGTTGGTCGGGATCGTGGCGCTGCAGCTCGCCCGGATCGCCGTGATCGTGCTCCGCGACAGCTGGGCGCCCCGCGTCTCCGGCCGGGTGAAGGAGACGGTGCGGCAGCGGCTCACGGAGAAGCTGATCGAGATCGGTCCGGGTCAGGCCCAGCAACTGCGGACCGGGGACCTGCAGTCCACTGTCGTCGACTCGGTGGAGCTGCTCGATCCCCTGATCGGCCGTTTCGTGCCGTCGGTGTACGCCTCCATGCTCGGAGCCGGCGCGGCATCGGCATGCATCATGGTGATCGATCCGCTGGTCGGTGTCATCGTGCTGGTGTGCGCCCTGCTGGCGCCGCTGTCCCAGCTGCTCGGCGCGCGGTGGATCAAGGATCGCGGTGACCGCTGGATGCAGTCCTACCGCGGCTTGTACGCCGAGAACCTCGACGCCGTGCAGGGCATGGCGACGCTCAAGGCGTTCAACGCCAGCGGGCGCCGCGGACGCGAACTGGCCGGCCGGGCCGAGGCGTTCTGCGTGGACTCGATCCGGCTCATGTGGTCCTGGGCCGCCTCCTCCAGCGTCGCGCAGCTGCTGGTGCCGATCGGTACCACCGCGGCGGTCGCGCTCGGCGCGTGGCATGCGGCCCGGGGCTCGATCAGCGTCGCCGGGCTCTTCGTCATTCTGATGCTCACGCGGGAGACGTTCCGGCCGATGCACGACCTGGAGGCCGCCTACCACGCCGCGTACTCCGCGATCCCGGCGAGCGTCGGCGTCGCGGAGCTGCTGCGGCTCGAGCCGGACGTGACCGAGCCGGCCACGGCGGCCCCCGCGCTCACCGAGGACCCGCCGGGTCTGACGTTCTCGGACGTCTCCTTCACCTACCCGACGCGAAGCGCCCCGGCCCTGCGGAAGTTCAGCCTGACGGTGGCGCCGGGTGAGCGACTGGCGGTCGTCGGCCGTTCCGGCGCGGGCAAGAGCACGCTGATCGCGCTGCTGATGCGCTACTTCGACCCCGACGACGGGGTGATCCGGCTCGGCGGGCGGGACATCCGCGAACTGCCCCTGGCACAGCTGCGCGCGCTCGTCGGCGTCGTGTCCCAGGACACGTACCTCTTCCACGGCACCGTCCGGGACAACCTGCTGCTGGCCAAGCCGGACGCGCGGCCGGAGGAGCTGGATCGGGTGACGGCGGCGGCCCGTGCCGACAGGTTCATCCGCGCGCTGCCGCAGGGCTACGACACCGTCATCGGTGAACGCGGGCTGAAGCTGTCCGGCGGCGAACGGCAACGGCTGGCGATCGCACGTGCGTTGCTCAAGGACGCGCCGGTCCTCGTTCTCGACGAGCCGACGTCCAGCGTGGACGCCGCGAACGAGGCCGAGATCACCCAGGCACTGACCGAGCTGATGCGTGGCCGGACGAGCATCGTCATCGCGCACCGGCTGTCCACGGTCCGCGACGCCGACCGCATCGTGGTCATGGACGGCGGCCTCGTGGTCGAGGCGGGCAGCCACGCCGACCTGCTCGGCTCGGCCGGTGCGTACGCCGAGCTCGTCGCCACTCAGACGGGAGCGACGCGATGACCGCTGTCACCCACGACCACGACCACCTGCACGACACCGGCGGTGAGGATCGCGCGCGGCCGCGGCCGCGATCGTTGAGTGCCCGGCTGCGGGTGCTCATGCCGCTCCTCGGGGAGCACCGGAGGCTGATCGCCGTCGCCTATCTCGCCGGCGCGGTGCACCAGTTGCTCGCGCTCGCTTCGGCCGGGATCGGCGCCTACGTGGTCGCGCTCGCGGCGACCGGTACCCCGGCCGGGGAACTCACCGGGTGGATCGTGCTGTTGGCGGTACTCATCGTGCCGCTCGCCTTCTTCAACGTGGCCGACAGCGTGTTCGCCCACGTCGCCGCCTTCCGTGCCCTGGCCGACACCCGAGGCAAGGTGTACGCGGCTTTCGAGCGGCTTTCCCCCGGGTACATGCTCGAACGCCGGTCAGGCGACCTGGGATCGGCGGCGATCGCCGACGTCGAGCAGATCGAGCTGTTCTTCGCGCACACGCTGAGCCCGCTCGCGGTCGCCACCACGATCCCGGTGGCGACCACGGTGGCGCTGGGCAGCTTCCACTGGTCACTGGCGGTGGCGTTGCTGCCGGTGCTGCTGGTGCTCGCCTCGGTGCCGGCCTGGTTGCGCCGCCGGGCCGAGGCGCACGGCCGGGAACTGCGCGAGTCACTCGGCCGGATCGGCTCCGACAGCGCCGACACCTTCCAGGGACTGCGCGAGCTGGTGAACTTCGGTGGCCGGGAGCAGCGGCTGGAGCTGTTGCGCCGGGAAGGCTCGCGGCTCGTGGCGGCGAAGGCGCGGCACGGTCGGCGGTCCGGCATCGAATACTCCGCGACGGACACCATCGCCTTGGTCGGCATCCTCGTGGTGCTGGTGCTCGGAGCCCGCCTGGTGGCGGAAGGCGAACTGGCAACCACCGCTTTCCCCGTCGCCGTCGTACTGGCCGCGATGTCGATGATGCCCGTGCTCAAGGTGACCGAGGTCGCCCGGGAGCTGTCGGTGGTGGCCGCCGCCGCGGAACGCATCGTCACACTGATCGAGCAGCCTCCCCCGGTGACCGATCTGGTCGACGCCGCACCGGCCGGCCCGATCGCGCCGGTGGTGCGCTTCGACGGGGTCGGCTTCTCCTACCGCGACGACCTGCGGCCCGCCGTCGAGGACGTCTCCTTCGAGATCCGCCCCGGGGAGACCGTGGCGCTGGTCGGGCACTCCGGGGCCGGCAAGTCCACCTGCGCCAACCTGCTGCTGCGCTTCTGGGACGCGGCCGTCGGCTCCATCACCATCGGCGGGCACGACGTGCGCGACTTCCCGGCCGAGGACCTGCGCCGGCTGATGACCCTGGTGCCGCAGGACACGTTCCTGTTCAACACGTCCCTGCGGGAGAACATCCGGCTCGGCCGCGCGGACGCCACCGACGCGGAGGTCGAGGCGGCCGCCCGGGCCGCCCAGGCGCACCAGTTCATCGCCGAGCTGCCCCACGGCTACGACACGGTGGCCGGGGAGCTCGGGGCCAGGATGTCCGGCGGGCAGCGGCAGCGCATCGCGATCGCTCGCGCGCTGCTCAAGGACGCGCCGATCCTCGTCATGGACGAGGCGGTGTCCAACCTCGACGCCGCCAGCGAACAAGCCGTCACCGAGGCGATGAACAGCGCCAGACAGGGACGCACCACGCTGGTCATCGCGCACCGGCTGTCCACCATCCGCACCGCTGACCGGATCGTCGTCCTGGACCGGGGCCGGGTCGCCGAGACCGGCACCCACGCCGAGCTCGTCGCCGCCGGCGGCCGTTACGTCAACCTGCTCGCCGCCCAGCTCGACGAGGAGTCGGTGTGACGGCCGGCACCGGCCCTCCCGCGCGAACTCCGTCGTGCAGGACGTCGCCGGCGCACCGGCCCGTCGCGCGCGACCGGACGCACCCGCTGGACGTCGTCCCCGTCAAGCACGGGCTGCAGGCCGTCGGCGGCCCGGAGCAGCTCGCCGAAGAAGAGAAAGCGGAGCAGCCGCAATGACCGATTCCGACGTGCAGGAACCCATCACGTCGTACTGGAGCGGCCACGGCCCCGACTACGACGCGCACCCGACGAGCCGGCTGCACATGGACGAGGCCGCACAGCGCTGGCAGCAGGTCTGGGCCTCGGCGCTGCCCCAGGCACCGGCCGACGTGCTCGACGTCGGCACCGGCACCGGCCAGGTCGCGGTCCACCTGTGGCAGCTGGGGCACCGGGTCACCGGGGTCGACCTCGCCGAGGGGATGCTGGACCTCGCCCGAGCCAAGGCCGCGGAGTTGGACGACCCGCCGGTCTTCCGGGTCGGGGACGCCGTGCGCCCGCCGTTGCCCGCCGCCTCGTTCGACGCCGTCACCGCGCGGTACCTGCTGTGGACGCTGCGCGAACCGGTGCAGGCGCTGCGGAACTGGCACGAGCTGCTGCGGCCCGGTGGGCATCTCGCCGTCGTCGACGGGCTGTGGTTCGCGAACGGGATCGACACGACCCGGGACAGGCCGGACGAGACCGAGTTCCACTCCGCCTACCAACCCCATGTGGTGCGGGCGCTGACGCTCGCGGAGTCCGCGGATCCGCAGGACTTCGCCGCGGCGGTCCGCGACGCGGGCTTCGTCGACGTGCGGATCCGTGACCTGCCGGAGATCCAGGCCGCGGAGCTGGAGCTGTCCCGCGATCCCGCGGTGGGCCACCGGGTGGACCCCCGGATGCAGTTCCTCATCACCGCGCGGCGGGCGCCGTGAGGAATCCACGACACCTTGCCGGAAGTACGCCCGCCGACGCCCGCACCACTGGAGAAACCACTTGAGCCCTTCACTCCGCCGCCCGCGGGCCGGTCGGCTCCGGTCGCTGACGGCCGGTCTCGCCGCGACCTCCCTCGTGTTCACCCTCACCGCCTGCCAGTCCGGCGAGCCGAAAGCGGGCACGCCGAAGGCGGGAGGCGCGCTGCGCATCGGCCTGGCCTCCGAATCCGGGGCCCTGAACCCGCACACCTTCAGCGCCAACTTCCTCGTCCTCGACGGTGTTTTCGACGCGCTCGTCGGCTACGGACCCAACGGGAAGCTGCAACCCGAACTGGCCGAGTCCTGGACCGTGGCTCCGGACGGCAAGTCGGTCGAGTTCGACCTCCGCGACGGCGTGACCTTCCACGACGGGACCCCGTTCGACGCCAAGGCCGTCAAGTGGAACTTCGACCGCTGGGTCGGCAAGAAGGACTTCTCCTTCTTCCGTGCCTCCAAGGTGATCACCGGTGTCGAGGTGATCGACCCGGACACCGTCAAGCTCAAGCTCTCCGAGCCGTACGACCCCCTGTTGCAGGAACTGTCGATCGCCCGGCCGGTGCGCTTCCTCAGCCCCGACTCGGTCGGCGCCGACGGGAAGTTCTCCGCACCGGTGGGCACCGGGCCGTGGAAGTTCGTCTCCAACTCCGCGACCGGTGCGGTCCTGCAACGGAACGACGCGTACTGGGGGAAGAAACCGCTGCTGGACCGCCTGGAGTTCAAGGTCATACCGGACTCCCAGTCGCGCCTGGCCGCGTTGCGCAACGGCGAGCTGGATGTCATCGGCGGCGCCTATCTGGCCCCGCTCACCCCGGTTGAGGCGAAGTCGCTCAGCAAGGGCGGCGGCGGAGCACGGCTTCTCACCGGCGAGCCCGACGTCACGGCCATGCTCGGCTTCAACCCGAAGGGCCCCGCCGGGGACAAGGCCGTCCGTGAGGCGGTGGCCAAGGCGCTCGACCGCAAGGCCCTCATCGAGGCGCTCTACCTCGGCTACGGCGAGCCTGCGTCGCGCTTCTTCCCGCCCGCCGTCCCCGACTCCGGCGCCGACCAGACCTTCACCTTCGACAAGGCCGCCGCCGAGAAAGCGCTCGACGCCGCCGGCTACACCCGCTCCGGCGACACCCGCAGCAAGGACGGCAAGCCGCTGCGCCTGCGGTTCTTGGTGTCCGCCAACGCCAACGGCATGCAGGACGCCCGCGGCAGCGCCGAAGCGGTGGCCGGGGCACTGAAGGAGGTCGGGATCGGCACCGACATCGTCTTCGTCGACGACACGGCCTACTACGAGGACAAAGCGGCCGGGAAGTGGGACATCGCGTTCTTCGAGACCTACGGCGCCCCGTACGACCCGTCGAGCACGGCGGTCGCCTTCCTCGCCGAGGGCGCCGAGTCACCGGTGTTCGCGACCGGCGCCTACGACCGGCTGGTCGACGCCGCGCTGTTCGCCCGCGACCCGAAGGACCGCAAGGCCAAGTACCAGGCCCTCTACGACGCGCTGTACGCCGACGCCGGCTACGTGCCGATCGCCCACCGCACGCGGTTGTGGGCCGTGCGTGACAACGTGACCGGGTTCGCCATCCCGACCACCGAGTACGACCTCGAGCTCAACGGCGTCGGCCTGAGGTGAGCGCGTCCGTATCGACCGGTCCGGGGTGTGCGGTGCGCGCGCCCCGGACCGGCGCCACGGTGGCGGGGTTCCTGGTGCGCCGCGCGGCAGGTCTCGTCGTGGTCCTGCTCGCCCTGTCGGTGGTGACGTTCGCCCTGGCCCAGCTCGCCCCCGGCGACCCGGCCCGGGCCGTGGCCGTGGGCCGGATCGGGCCTGCCGCCACCGCCGCGGACATCGAGGCGGTACGCGCCGAGCTCGGTCTGGACGGCCCGGTGGCCGAGCAGTACCTCCGGTTCCTCGGCAACGCGCTCACCGGAGATCTCGGCCAGTCGTACCGGACCGGGCAGCCGGTGACCGCCGAGTTGGCCGGCCGCGTGCCGGTCACCTTCGGGCTGGCCTCGCTCGGCGGGGGCCTCGGCGTGGCTCTCGGGCTGGCCCTCGGCCTCGCGTCGGTACGCACCCGCGGACGGTTCGTACGGGGGGTCCTGCGTACGGTCGGTCTCACCGCCTCCGCGGTGCCACCCTTCTGGCTCGGCTACCTGCTGGTTCTCTACCTCGCGTTGACGCTCGGCCTGGTACCCACCGGCGGCATGGCCGGACCGAGTACGTGGCTTCTGCCCACGGTCGTCCTCGCTCTTCCGCTGGCAGGAGTGCTCAGCCGGGTCGTCGCGGTCACCGTGGCCGACGCGCTGGCCGCACCCCACATCCAGGCCGCCGTGGCGCGAGGTGCCTCGCCGCGCCGGATCCTGCTGCGCGAGGCGCTGCCGAACGCGGCCGGGCCGGTCCTGACCGTGGCCGGATTCACCGTCGCCGGACTGCTCGTCGGCACCGTCATCGTCGAGCAGATCTTCGGCTGGCCCGGGGTCGGAGACTACTTCGCCCAGGCCGTCGCCGCGCGGGACCTGCCCGCGCTGCAAGGCGGCGTCGCCTACTTCGGGTTCGCCATCGTGGCCGCCAACGCGGCCGCCGACGCGCTGCACGGCCTTGTCGACCCGCGAGTCCGGAGCGTGCGGTGATCAGACGTCAGCGTGGGGCCGCCACGGCCCAGTCCCGTCGCCGTCGGCGCACGATGGCCGCGGCCGTACCCCTGGTCGGCTTCGTCCTGCTCGGCCTGAGCGCGCCCTGGCTGACGCCGTACGACCCCACCGCCAATGACCTGGCCGCCACACTGCAGGCCCCCGGGGGAGAACACCTGCTCGGCACCGACCAGCTCGGCCGCGACCAGCTGTCGCGGCTTCTCCAGGCGGCCCGGATCTCCCTGACGGTCACGGCTGCCGTGCTGCTGCTCTCGATCGCCCTCGGCGTGGTCCTCGGTGTCACCGCCGGTTACGTGGGCCGCGCCTTCGACCGGATGCTTAGCGGGCTGGTCGACGTCGCGATGGCCGCCCCCGCTCTGCTGGTCGCGTTGGCCGTCATCGGTGTCCGGGGCCCGGGCACGGAGAACATCGTGCTGGCCCTCTCCCTCACCGGGTGGGCGCCGTACGCGCGGATCGCTCGCGCCCAGGTACGCAGCGCTCGCAGCGGGGTGCACCTGGACGCGCTGCGTGTGCTCGGTGCGCCCCGCCGCCGGATCGTCGGGCGGCACCTGCTCCCGGCCACCATCGGCCCCTGCTTCGTCTACGCCAGCACCGACATCGGGGTCGTCGTGCTGGCCGTGGCGTCGCTGAGCTTCCTCGGGCTCGGCGTCCCGCCACCCGACGCGGAATGGGGGGCGATGCTCGTCGAGGCACGGCCTTTCCTGGACTCCGCGTGGTGGCTGGCCTATCCGCCCGGGATCGCCATCACCGCGGTCGTGCTGGCGGCGAACCTGCTGGGTGAGAACCTTACGACCGGCGACCGGGCACGGCCGTCGGCGCTCTTCGTCGGCCGACGGGTTCCGCGCCGCCGCCCGAAGCCGGCCGACCCGTCCGTGAAGGCCCCCGTCCCGGTCGGGCCCGCCGCGGACCGCGCGGAGTCCACACAGGAGAGTGCGGAGTCCGCCCAGGAGAGCGCGGTCTTCGAAGTCCGGGCACTGAACGTCTCCTACGGCGATCGGCGGGTCGTGGCCGACGTGAGCCTTCGTCTGGCGGCCGGGGAGATCCTGGCGCTGGTGGGGGAGAGCGGGAGCGGCAAGTCGAGCTCGGCGCTGGGGCCGCTGGGCCTGCTCGGTCCATCGGCGCAGGTGAGCGGCTCGGCTCTGCTGCGGACCCTGACCGGCACCCTCGACCTGATCGACGCGCCGGAGACGGCCCTGCGGCAGCTCTACGGGCGGGAGATCGGCGTCGTCTTCCAGGACAGCCTGGCCGCCCTGAACCCGCTGCGCACCGTCGGCGCATCGCTAGATCAGGCCATCCGGTTGTCCGGCTTCGCCACGGACCGGGCCGCGGTCCGGCTCCGGCGTGCCTCTCTGTTGGACGCCGTCGGTTTGCCTGACGCCGCGCCGCGCTATCCGCACCAACTCTCCGGAGGTATGCGCCAGCGGGTCCAACTCGCCATCGCGGTGGCCGGCGAACCGCGTCTGCTCGTCGCCGACGAACCCACCTCCGCCCTGGACGTCACCGTGCAGGCGGACATCCTCGACCTGCTGCGGCGCTACCGCGACCGGACCGGAGCCGCCGTCCTGCTGGTGACGCACGACCTCGGGGTCGTCGCCGAGATCGCCGACACCGTCGCCGTCGCCTACGCCGGCCGGATCATCGAGCACGGGCCGGCCCACCGGGTGCTCACCCGGCCGGACCACCCCTACACCCAGGGCCTGCTCGCCGCCGTGCCCGACCTCGACGTCGCGCCCGGAACTCCCTTCGTGACCTTGCCCGGCGCGCCCGGCGCAGGACCGGACGACGTCGCCGGATGCTCCTTCGGGCCGCGTTGCCGTCTCGTCCAACCTCGCTGTGCCGCCGAGGTGCCCGAACTGGACGCGGTGGGTGAGACCCATTGGTCTCGCTGTGTGCGCCACCCTTCGGCCGAGGTGGCCGTCCAACTCCGGCCCCGCGGAGGTGCCCGTGCTTGAGATCGACGCATTGACGGTCGGCTACCCCGGCCGGGGCGGACAGGGCGGGCCGGTGCTGACCGACGTGTCGTTGCGGGTCGAGCGGGGCGAGATCCTCGCCCTGGTGGGGGAGTCCGGCTGCGGCAAGTCGACGCTGGCCCGGACCGCGGTCGGCCTGCTCGAACCGGATCGCGGTGTAGTGCGGGTCGCCGGGGCGGACGTGCACCGGTCGCGGGGGCGGGCGGCGCGCGACGTGCGGCGCCGGTGTCAGATGGTCTTCCAGGACGCCGGGCTCTCGCTGAGCCCGCGTCTGAGCGTCCACGAGGCGATCCGCGAACCGCTGCGGATCCACAAGGCCGGTAGCCGCGCCGAGCAGAAGGCCCGAGTCGAGTACCTCCTGCACACCGTCGGGCTGGGGCCGGAACTCGCTGACCGACGCCCAGGACAACTGTCCGGTGGACAACGTCAGCGCGTCGCCATCGCGCGCGCCCTCGCTCTGGAACCGGACGTGCTGATCTGCGACGAGCCGGTCACGGCGCTCGACGTCTCCATCCAGGCCGGGGTGCTCAACCTGCTGTCCGAACTACGGGACCGGCTCGGGCTGGCGTGCCTGTTCATCGCCCACGACCTGGCCGTCGTGCAGCGGTTGGCCGACCGTATCGCGGTCATGTACTGCGGGCGGGTCGTGGAAGAGGCCGCCAGCGCGACGTTCGCCGTGGCACCGCTGCACCCGTACACCAAAAGACTGCTCGCCGCGGCACCAGCGCTGAACTCCCCTCATCGCCCGCGACCGGTCGAGGAGCCGGGGATCCGACCGCTGCCCTCGTCGGCCGCCCAGGACGGGTGCGGCTTCCGCGCCCGGTGCCCGGACCGTGTCGCGGCGTGCGAGACCCGACCGCCCCTGATCCCGCTGGCCGCCCCGCAGCCCCGCCCGGCCGCCGACGCCGGCCACTACGTGGCCTGTCACCTGCCCGGCCCAGGCCGTCCCTCGTCCGATCACCAAGGCAACCCGGAGAAGTCCATGACCGACACCGCCGAACACACCGACACCTGGACCGATCTGCTCACCCGCTGGGACCGGCAGCAGGACCTCTACATCGAACAACGCGAGCGCCGCTTCGACGTCATGTTCGACTTCCTCGGCGAACTCGCCCCAGGACCCGCCCCCACCGTGCTCGACCTCGCCTGCGGCCCCGGCGCGATCAGCGACCGGCTGCTGCGCCGGTATCCCGAGGCACGCGCCGTCGCCGTCGACGTCGACCCGGTGCTCCTGACGATCGGGCAGGGTGCGTGCGGGGACCACGACGGCCGGCTGCGCTGGGTCCGGACCGACCTGCGAAACCCCGACTGGGTCACCGCCCTCGACGAGGACGGCAGGCCAGGCACCTTCGACGCGGTCCTGTCCAGCACCGCGCTGCACTGGCTGAGCCCGCCGGAGCTCGTCGCTGTATATCGAGCCGCCGCGACTCTGCTCAAGCCCGGTGGCGTGCTGATCAACGCCGACTACCTCCCGGCCGGCCCGCGGAACAAGCGGATCAGGGGAGCCTGCGCCGCCGTCAACGCCCGCCGGCAGTCCGCCGCGCTCGCCGGCGGCGCCGAGGACTGGGAGACCTGGTGGAAGCGTGCGGAGTCCGTGCCCGCCTTGGGCGAGGCCGTCGAGACCCGACGCCGGATCTGGCCGGAGGGCACCAAGGACGAGTGGGCCTCCCCAGGCGTCGACTATCACGAGGCCGCGCTCCGCGAGGCGGGCTTCGCCGAGGTCGACGTCGTGTGGCAGGACCTCGAGGAGCGGGTGTTGATCGCGCTGATGCCGTGACGGCCGGTCGAAAACCCTTCCTCTCGTGTCGCGCCGGCCGATCTCGCGCAGCTCCTCCGGCGCGATGCGCCGGACGGGCCGGTGGTTACAGGGGTTGGGGGGCCAGGGAACGGGCG